>QIHJ01000278.1 GCA_003229065.1 Candidatus Dadabacteria bacterium | reverse complement strand
AGGTTGGAAAGAGGGCCCGCAATTTCCACAAGGAGAGTGCCTTTCTTCGGGTCCTTAAAATTCCTGGCGTCTATAGGGACGGGTTTTGCCCATCCGAACCCCACTACGAACATCATGATGGTACCGAGTACGTCCAGGTGAGCGATTGGGTTCAGCGTGAGCCTGCCGTTTAATTCCGCTGTCCGGTCGCCCAGCTTGTTTGCCGTCCACCCGTGAAAGTACTCGTGTATAGTCAGCGCTAATAAGATAGCGGGTGCCTGAATTAGTATTAGGCCGAAATTAATGTTGTTTAGGAAATCGAAATTCATATGCCGATTAGATTAAATACAGTTTTAAGTAATATACTCGATCTGTAAAATTTTACGACTTAAGACCTGGGGTGGTATTTTTTGTGAATTTCCTTAAGCCTCTCGCCCTCTACGTGTGTGTATATCTGTGTGGTGGAGATGTCCGAGTGGCCGAGCATAATTTGTATAGTCCGGAGGTCAGCGCCCCTCTCCAAGAGGTGAGTGGCGAAAGAGTGACGGAGAGTGTGCGGGCTAATCTTTTTTGGAATACCTGCTTTAAGGGCATAATTTTTGATTAATTTCCAAAAACCCTGTCTCGTCATTCCTTTTCCTCTTCTGGTTACAAAAAGGGTTTTAGCGTCCCTTGATTTAAGAATCAGCGGCCTTGAGTCCGATAAATAAGCTAGCATCTTTTGTCTGGCTGCTTCCCCAACGGGTACTAAACGCTCTTTTGAGCCTTTGCCGTAAACTATTACATAGCCGTGGTCGAAATTTACGTCGTTTAGCTTAAGACCGATAAGCTCGGATACCCGGATACCGGTCGCATACAGTACCTCGAGCATGGCCGAGTCTCTGAGCCCCTCGGGAGTAGACTCGTCCGGCGTAACTAGCAGGGTCTCCACGTCGCCAAGAGAAATTATTCCCGGAATGCTTTTTTTCATCTTGGGAGTTTTTATCTGAGAAGCGGGGTCTTCCGCTATCAGCTTTTCTATGATCAAGTATTTGAAGAACTGTCTTATAGAGGCTATAGAGCGGACAATGGTAGCCGCGTTTAATTCCTTATCTTTAGAAAGCGTCAGGAAACCGGCAATATGGCTGTACTTCACATCGGATATAGCCGTAATATTCTCTGTCTCTAAGTAATCGACGAGCTTCTTAACGTCTCTCCCGTAGGACTCAAGAGTATTCTCGGGTATTCTCGGATAGTCCTTTTTCAACTGCCAGGTATGAGAGGAACGAGTCCAGGAGATCATGCATAAGTTAAGAATTTTACACAATCAGGTACCCATTTCCCAGGAGCTCAAGTACTTCTTCTGCTCTGGGGTTAGTTTGTCGATATTTATGCCTTTGGCTTTAAGCTTCATTCTGGCAACTCCCTGATCCACAGCCTCAGGCACGTTATAAACCTTGTTCTCAAGCTTTTTAGCGTTCTTTACTACATATTCTGCGCAAAGGGCTTGGTTAGCAAAACTCATATCCATCACACTAGAAGGATGTCCTTCAGCGGCAGCAAGGTTTATAAGCCTTCCGTTTCCTAGAACGTTTAGCTTCTTTCCGTTCTTAAGAGTGTATTCCTCTACATACTCTCTGATCTGACGCTTTTTGGTTGATAGGGTTTTTAGACCGTCTAAATCAAGCTCAACATTGAAGTGGCCGGAGTTACAGATAATAGCTCCGTTCTTCATATTTTTAAAATGTTCTTTTCTGATTACGCTTATATTTCCAGTTACTGTACAGAAGAAGTCTCCAATTTTTGCGGCCTCTGCTATTGGCATAACTCTAAATCCATCCATTACCGCCTCAAGTGCTGCAAGATCGTCAATCTCGGTTACAACAACATTTGCGCCCAGGCCCCTTGCTCTCATAGCGAGCCCCTTTCCGCACCACCCGTATCCGCATACTACGAAGGTCGTTCCCGCAATAAGTCTGTTAGTAGCTCTTATTATTCCATCAAGCGTGCTCTGTCCGGTCCCATATCTATTGTCAAAGAAATGTTTGGTATTAGCGTCATTAACTGCCACTATTGG
>QIHJ01000237.1 GCA_003229065.1 Candidatus Dadabacteria bacterium | reverse complement strand
TTAATAAGGACAGCAGCGTGCGTACGGATTCAGAGGCGAGCATCAGGCTCACCTCACTCCTTGGAACAAGCTATATAAATCTCACGTTCGGCACCTCTGACAGCCTGCTGGCCCAAGACGACACTGTGCTCACGAGCGTTGAGCCCGCCGACATAAACGACATTATGGTAAAAGTCGATTCCGCAGTAAGCTCCCTTGATTCCGCCTTGGGAGGGCTCGATATTTTCGGCGGCAACAAAGAGCAGATAACGAGCATAGTCAAAAACCTCGATCTTATTCTTTCGGGACTCGAGAGCGGGGAGGGCACGCTGGGTAAGCTCTTTAAAGACGACTCTCTTTACGCGGACATCTCGGGGGCTTTCGGCAACATTAACGAGATTACGGCTTCCCTTAAAGAAGGCAAAGGCACCCTCGGAAAGCTCCTCTACGATGATTCCCTGTACGGTGACACAAAAACGGCACTTTCCAATTTCGGAAGCCTGACAGAGAAGCTTAACACCTCAAAGGGTACGATCGGGAAACTCCTTAACGACGACTCGCTATATAACGAGGCAACGGGGGCGGCTACAAAGCTAAATCAGATATTAGAGAAGATAAACTCCGGACAGGGTACTCTCGGACAGCTCATAAACGATGACTCCCTCTATCTCGATGCCAAGGACACTCTTCTAAAGGTCGATAAGAGCATCGATACACTGGACGACCTGGCTCCCCTCGGAGTATTCGGCACGGCGCTGGGCGTAGTCACTCTGTTTTAAATGTCTAGTATCTTAACCTCATCCGGCAGCTTTTTTCGGGAATGACAACCATAAAGGAGGGCTCCGGAGAGTAGCCCCTCAGGATTCACGCCTTTTCTTTTTGTGCGCAGTATATTTTCTTTGCAACTGCGTATAAACCTATTGACAACCTCGTATTTCCTGGAATTATTTATATATCATATTTATACTACATAGGCACGGCATAAAATAGGCGATGATTTATAAACCTTTAAAAGCAGTCACTATATTACTTCATTCTACTTATATACTGGTGTTTGATAAGAATTGAACATTTTTCTTCGCACTCTTAGCAGTAATAGTAATATGTAAGCTAATGCAATATGTATGCGTAGAATATTGCAGGACTGATGTAGTTTAAACTAAATCAACAGTTTAAACTAAATCAACAGGAGCGAGGAGAAACCAAATGGGACTTAACAAAGAATTTATTGGACGCGAATACGAGCCTCTGGTGCACGTGGTAAGCACTGAGGACATAATTGACTATGCATGGGCGATAGGAGCCCGTAACCTGAGTTACTTCAACTATAACGGCGCTTTCGCCTACAACCACGAATCCGTAGTCGGAATGGCCCCACCAAGCTATGCCGTAACATACGAGCTGCCGATACTAGAGGAGCTTTGGAGCGATCCCGAGCTACACGGCGGCGAGGATCAAGCCAAGCAGAACGTGCTAATGCTCGTTCACGGTGATCAAAATATGAAGTTCTACAAGCCCATCAGGCCGGGCGACAAGCTTACTTACAGGACCAAGATATCGGCAATTGAGGATAAGGGGAGCGGTGAGCTGCTCAGGATAAACGTTCTCACCACAAACGGTAACGGCGATAAAGTGGTAGAGTCCGACTGGGGTCTATTTATAAGGGGAATTGGAAGCGGCCAGAAGCCCGAGAAGTCCGCGAACGGAAATAACGGCAGTAAGCCAAAAGCGCCTGCTGAGCCTCCCGAGCTTGCTTTCAGAGACGTGATCAGGGTCCCTGAAGACATTACCTACAGGTACTCGAAGGCCTCAAACGATATGAATCCTATTCATATAGACCCTAATGTCGCAAAAGACGCCGGACTTAGCGGTATCATCGTGCACGGTCTTTGCACCATGTCCATGACAATGCGCTCTATTATAGAGAGCTACCTCGACAGCGATCCGGGAAGACTGAAGTCCCTGGGTGTACGCTTCACTGCCCCGGTATACCCGGGCGATGTAATAATCGTAGACGGCTGGGAAAAAGAACAGTTAAACGGCAACATGGTGCTGGGTTTCGACGTCACCCGCAAGTCTGACGGCGTAAAGGTAATAAAGGGTGGAACTGCCGAAGTCACGGTTTCAAAATAACGAATAAAATTTGCTAAAAGGATAGGAAAGGGAGCGGTATCTCTACATGAGTTATCGCTCTCCTTTTTTATGTGGTAGTAAGGCTGAGCTCCAAATTCCTTCCGGCTGAACTAATTTCATGACCGGGGAATATCTCGTTCTCTATTAGATCGGTTACAAGTGACAGTGTTTTCTTATCCCTTGCGGATATCAGGGGAGCATCGTATGCCCTGGACAGCCTCCGGGCTTCATCTTTCGGAGCCTTATCTTCTTTATTCAAAACTATAAGCTGCTTTACACCGTCATAACCTGTATTTTCTAATATCTTTTGTACCGACTCGATACG
>QIHJ01000154.1 GCA_003229065.1 Candidatus Dadabacteria bacterium | reverse complement strand
ACGCGGAGGCTATTTCCTATTCTATCATGTACTATGCGGGTTCCACAATACCTAAAAAAAATATTTCAAAAATAATCCCGGATTCGCCTCTTAATTTCCTTACTACTTGAGGGAGGAAGGCCAGGATGGGGGTGATAAAATCCGCTCACCCTGAGGTTCTCGAAGGGTGATACCTTATGTCATTCCGGGCTACGACCCGGGATCTCATCTTTTGCCTTTGCCTTTTTATCTCTCCCTTTGAAAAAGGGAACGGGTCTGCGCGAGTAAAGACTCGGACTCCTTCGAGCCAAGCTACGAAAGTTACTCCGGTACTGGACAGACTTTACCGAAACCAAAATAGTTTCGAACGAGTGAGTAATAGGACTCCTTCGAACAAAGCTACCGGAGCTTCTTATGTACTGGTTAGAACTTGCTGAAACAAAAATAAAGAGGGATTTGTTTTTTGTCATTCCTGAATGCATGTATCAGGGACCCATTTTTTGTGACCATCTCGGGCCCCTGTCGTAGCGTAGTTTTGACGACACCGGGCAGCAATCTCCTTCAATCCGGCAAGTAACCCCCAAACACCTGTGCATAATGAGCCCTTCTATAAACTCAGGGCGCGCTCTATCGAAGTACGAGCTGTGTTTCCCTATAGAGAAAGGAGGTACAGACCGGATACATATATAACAAGTGTCCGGGGTCTAGTTAACATAAGATACCTTATCGGACGTTGCTTTTGTTGCCAGCTTAAACTTTAAAGGTACATTCTAATGCCGCTATTGCTCACATCCTTACTTTCTCTTGTAAAAGTCTTCAAAAGTCTTCTTCGCTCAATACAATAAAGCTTATTATTGAATAAGATTATTTGCAATAGCGGAACTAAATACCAGCTTGCAATACAGACCCTTTTCCAATATCCTCCCATTCAACCATGAAATTCGGCTCTCACGTATCAATAGCAGGCGGCATAGACAAAGCTCCCGAGCGGGCCCATAAGCTCGGGGGCGAATGCTTCCAGATATTCACGCGCTCCCCTAGGGGCGGCAAACCCCCTTCATTGGGCAAAGACCTCATCGACTCGTTCTTAAGCTCCTGCGCCGAATACAGCCTCGCCGACTACTACGTCCACACTCCCTACTATATAAATTTGGCGTCCGATAAAGAAGAGCTCAGAGCCTCCTCCATCGCCATAATAAGAGAAGAGCTTGAACGCTCAAGCACCATAGGCGCACGCTACGTGATGACTCACCTCGGAAGCTCTAAAGACACGGTCCGATCAAAGGCGGTCCGTATGGTGGCTGACGGCATATGCAGGGTGCTCGAGGGCGCGCATTTGCGCGACATGCTCCTTCTAGAAAATACCGCCGGCCAGGGCGCCACCATAGGAGACACGTTCGAAGAGCTCGCCGAGATACTAAACCTGGTCGGAGACCCCGGCGTCGGCATATGCATAGACACGGCTCACCTCCTGGCTTCTGGCTACGACATCAGAACGTCTAAAGCT
This sequence comes from Candidatus Dadabacteria bacterium, assembly GCA_003229065.1. Lineage (GTDB taxonomy): Bacteria > Desulfobacterota_D > UBA1144 > Nemesobacterales > UBA2774 > UBA2774. Next base: position 658 of record QIHJ01000154.1, on the reverse strand, counting down.
CTCCACGATACTATTGACGTTATCTCCCGAACAGTGGGCCTGGACCGTGTAAAGCTGATGCACGGAAACGACTCCAAGGCAGCGCTCGGCGAGAGAAAAGACCGCCACGAGCACATAGGCAAGGGACGTGTCGGCATTGAGGGCTTTAAAGCCATTTTAAGCCGCCCTGAGCTTAAAGACCTGAACATGATAGTAGAGCTGCCACCCGACAAGGTTGCTGCCGATATAGCCCTCTTAAAGCGCCTCAGGGGCAAGAAGCGGTAAATCCCCGGATTCGGGGTAAGACCGGATTCTTTTCGTTCCTCTATCGGAGAACCCAACCTGCCCAGGCATCGCTGTACTAACTTTATGCCTGCTCTCACTCACTTCACTTTAATTTATTTCCCCCGATCGGGCTTCGCCCTCCAGCCTGTCCCCATATCTAATTAACTCCCCGGCATCGCTGTAAAACACCCGCTCACCCTGAGGCTCTCGAAGGGTCGCCTCTGTCCCCTGATTTTATACCTGCGGGCATCGCTGCACACACTTGAATTAAAATAACCGCTCACCCTGAGCGCACACGCAGTGTGCAGTCGAAGGGGAGCCTCTGTCCCCTGATTTTATACCTGCGGTCTAGTTGAGAAATAAAAGAGAGATTCTTCGCCTGCGGCTCAAGAAT
>QIHJ01000038.1 GCA_003229065.1 Candidatus Dadabacteria bacterium | reverse complement strand
TTGCATTCGTAAACTTTATAGGCCCAAGTATTGCAGAGCGCTCAGAGGGCTTTTTTAACATAAGTAAGCTCCTTATTCTTTTGATTTTTGTGGTACTCGGGCTATTTGCGGGCGACCTATCGCTTGAGCGTCTAGGCCCCGCCGACTGGGTATCGGCCCCTCAGATTGTTGCTACAGGTATGCTCGTTTTCATAAGCTATGAGGGGTTTGAGCTTATCGCGAACGTATCGGATCAGGTAAGGGATAAAGAGAAGAATCTGTCCTATGCGTATTTCGGCAGTGTTATTACAGCAATGGTTTTTTATATGTTCATTATAGTAGTCGTAATTGGGCATCTTTCTTTTAGCTCTATTGCAGTCTCACGCGACTATGCCCTTTCCGCAGCCGCACAGGTATTTATGGGCAAGACAGGGTTTATTCTTCTCTCGGTAGGCGCAATACTCGCAACAGCCTCTGCTATAAATGCAGGCCTCTTCGGCGCCTCAAAGCTCCCGCTTATGCTGGCCAAAGAAGGCGAGGCCCCCGCCAGATACGAAAGGAAAATCTGGGGACGCTATCCGGTGGGGCTCGGAATGATTGCCGTATTAGTGCTGTTAATCGCAAATTTCCTGGAGCTTCATGCTCTAGCCGCCGCCGCGAGCACGGGGTTCATTCTGGTTTTCTTAATGGTGAACGTTGCCAATGCCAAGCTAGCTAAAGAGACCGGAAGTAGAAGGTGGATATGTATTTTAGGGGCGCTGGTCTGTTTTTCGGCTCTTTTAATACTGTTGATCCAGATCGCCCGTGACCCAGCTCACCGCTACGAGCTTTGGTTCATAGGCGCACTCATCCTCTTCCCCATCCTATATCAGGCTTACAGATATTTCTATAAACCAAAATCCCGGTAATGTAGCTTTGCGAGAGTCGAATAACTCTTTAGGTTTAGTAGGCAATCTATACAGTCTTTTACTGTGGAATTTGTAGTGAATAAGTATAATCGGGTGTTAAAGTGGGATATATGCTCAGGAGAAATCCCTAAGATCAGCTACTTCCGTATTACCATTGTCAAATAGCTCGTTAAACCTGTCTCTGCTGATTTCGACTGTAACTATACGCGAGTTGTCTCCGGGATGAGCCCTGTTTGTGTCAGCGGCTTGAAAAGTTCGGAAGAGATGGTTTGCATTGTGGCTCTTAGCTGCGTTTGAGCCCCTTCTTCCCCTGAGAGAAAGTTTGAACACTGTTCTTGTTCCTCCGGCACCTGTTTGCGTGCCGCTGTCGTCGCAGGATATTACCATCAGGGCCACGGCCGCGCCGCTTAATTTCAAAAACTCTCTTCTTGTAAAGTCGCTAATACCCATAATATTAGTGCAGGCACGGGGGGAGAGCCGACCTTCCCCGCCGGTTCATCAATTATGCATTGACGGCCCAGACTTTGTGACAGAACCTCCATTCTACGGAACAAACAGCAACCACTGGACTCCCCCGGTGTCTGTAGCAGGGAATATGCCTGCTTGTTTCTGCTTGCCGATCTCCTGTCCTATGTGCAATTTCGATTATATTACGACGGGTTATTTAAATCAATAGGGTATAAGAATCTACATTTAATGATCTCACAAGACCAATTCACCAAGGTCGGATGGATAAAGCTAATATCTGAGAAACGGCGCTAAACCGCCTTTACTCACCTGCACCCGCAGTCGCAATCTAGCTTTCCACTGAGCGGCTACATACAGGGTGCACTTGCAGAGCTCTTCTCCGGCGGCACAGCCTCTAATGTACAGCCCGGCTGAGTTCGTTATATCATACTTTGGTTTACAAGGCCCGCTGTTGCAGAACCCAGGTCTGCAAGTTGTGCTATGGTTCCGTTCGCAGTATTTCTCAGCCATTTTGTTTTCCGCGTCTACATGCGTTGCCACGCATTGTCCAACCTGTACCCATACTTCTCCCCTACCAAGATGTGTAAAAGCGGTCTGATATTTATAGGAATATGTGGTGATAGTGGCGGTTGTTGATATTAGCTATATCCACCAGTTCACAAGTGAAAAAAACCCGGGCACACAATAGGGTTACTCGATCAGATGTTTAAAGACATCCCATTTGAGCTTGAGATAGACAGTGGCAAGATGTCTCCCGAAGAAGCTGAGCTTGTTATTAATAAGCTGAAGGAACTAGATAGTATAAGCTGATTTTCTGAATTCAGCATTTATTTTGGCTCTAGCCGGGCTACAGCGAAATTAACCCCGA
>QIHJ01000086.1 GCA_003229065.1 Candidatus Dadabacteria bacterium | reverse complement strand
CATGCTTTTTTGGGAATATAGTATTTCTGCCCTGTTGAAATCCTCCGTATCGTTCAGGTGGGTTGCGCGCGCTCCCTGCAGCTGCGCCCTGGCCTCTACTACCTTGGCCAGGTACTCAGTCTGATCAATCTGAGCGAGCGGCAAGTCTTTTACGACATTGTCTCCCTCCTGGATGTCTCTCGGCCTGCCGTCAGCTTCCTCGACCCGGAGTATCTCCGTAACATAGCCGTCCACCTTAAAATCGAGTTCGACCTGGCTGTAGGGCTGTACGGTCGCGGTGTAGCGAATCGGTGCGTTTTCGTCCTGCACGCTAACCCTTTCCACCCTCACCGGGGTTAGGGTTTTTTCATAGTCATCTTTTCCGCATCCCGTAATTGCGGCGGTTATTACTAACAGGAGTGATAGTATTACGAATTTATATATCATCATAACTCTCCGAGAGCCTTTTCCAAATCCGCCCTGGCGGTCCAGTAATCGAGCACCGCCTTTTCATGGTTGTCATTTTTATCTTCAAGCGAGGATTCGGCTTCGAGAAGGTCTGTTAAAAGGGCTTTTTGAACCTTATATTTATTCATAGTAACCCGGAGTTTCTCTCTTGCCGCAATCTGCTCAAGCTCTGTTACGCCTATCAGAACCGCCGACTCTTCCAGCTTACGTATCTTGGAGTTAACGTCAATACGCACCTGGGCCTCTGTCTCATCTAACTCGTTCTCAGCCTGAAGCACGGCCTTTTTTTTCTTTGATACTTCCTTATGTTTCTTTCCCCACTGAAACACGTCGTATTTTGCAAACAATCCCACAGTGGCAATATTCTCAGGCAGAAGCTCGATATTAAAGTTGGCTATATAGTTGAATTCGACCCCTATCTCGGGGATGTACTTCGCTTTCTTGAGCCGCACCTCATTCTCTGCGAATTCGATATAGAGCTTGGCGGATTTTATCTCGGGCCTCTGAGAGAGCGCAATATCTTCCGCGGCCTCGGTATCTATCACATAGGGCTCTGCGTCCGGGACTTCCAGCACTGTGAATGGGGTCTCAATATCTCTGCCGAGCAGCTTATTCATGCGCTCCTTTTGGGTGGCGAGCTGGTTTTGGAGCACAAAACGCTCGTATTACACCTGCGCAAGGCGGGCTTTTACTTCAAGACTGTCCTCTTCAAGCGCCCTCTCGACAGCCACGTTCCTGTCCACAAGCTTGCTTAGTGAGGTGAGGAACACTATTTTCTCGTCTTTTGAGCGGATACTGCTCTGGCTCTTTAATATATTGTAGTACTCCTTTTTTACTCTGTCCGCTATTTCCTGGCGGCTTGCCCTCAGCTCCTGGTCAAAGAGCTTCTGCTCATAGAGCTGTGATAGGGGCTGTCCCACGGATGCTGTAAGGTATGTGGTGAAATCAGGGGCAGTATTTATAGTTGTGTTCTCTGCTGGGATAGGACCTATAACGGGGAAGTCTCCGAAAGCCCCTTCTTTAAATGTAAAAGCCTCCTCTGTCAGGTGATAGAGCTCAAAGATGCTGAAATCAAATTCAGGGAACAGTTTGGTCTTTGCGGCGTATATATCGTCTCCTGCCTTGCTTACATCGAGTGCCGCATTTTCAATGTTACGGTTTTGGACAAGCGCTGTAGACACAGCGCCCTGTACGGTAAGTACCTCCTCGCTTACAAGCTCAACTACAACTTCCTCTGAAATTGCAGTGGAGCCGGGGTTTAAGGCATACATCAAAATCGAGATGGATATATATATGAGTGCGGTGAGGGTGAGCTCTTTAAGCGCTGCAATCACACTTATAGGTAGAAAAGAACT
>QIHJ01000438.1 GCA_003229065.1 Candidatus Dadabacteria bacterium | reverse complement strand
TCAGTCATTCTCTGTGCAAAGTACAGAGGCGTGGGTCTCCCCACATATTGCGCCAGATAGTACCGAACCTCTTCTTGAAATTTAGGGTCGTCTTTAATTTCCGCATACGCCTCGTTTAACTGAAGTATTGCGGGCATGAGAGTCTCGGAGACGTAGCGCCCCCCGAATACGCCGTAATGGCCGAGCTCGTCAGGATATGTGGCTTTAGCTCCCAAATCTCACCGCCTCTATAAATTTTCTCATTTTATGAGCGCTCTTTTTACCGGGTGAGTCTTCGACCCCGGTGCTCACATCCACAGCGTATGGACCGACTGTTTTAATAGCTTCTCCCACGTTATCGGGCGTGAGGCCTCCGGAAAGAATAATGCTCTTGTTTGCCTTTAAATCCTGTAACCAGGCCCAGGTAAAACTCTCACCGGTTCCCCCGTATGCGTCTTCAGAATATTTGTCAAAAAGGATAGCTTGAAGGGGATAAAGCTCAACACGGGCCATGTCTGAGCGCTCTTTTATCCTGAGCGCTTTTACAGTCTTAAATGGCAGCCCTGTGCAGAATTCGGGGGTCTCGTCCCCGTGGAGCTGGACTAAATCTATACCCGTCTTGTCCCTGACAGTCTCTATATCTTCTCTGCTCTGATTAACGAACACACCGACAGTTGTAATGAGTGGAGGAAGTGAGGATATAATTTCACTTGCTCTGTCGGGCTCGATGAACCTTTTGCTTCCGGGATAGAATATGAAGCCCAGAGCGTCCGCTCCCAGCTCAGAAGCAAGGAGAGCGTCTTGCAAATTTGTAATTCCGCATATTTTTATTCTAGTCATGAGGAGTGAGAATTATAAAATCGGTTAGCGCTTATGTAAACAAGCTCAATTCGGCGGGTAATAATTAACGCCGGTTAATCCCCTGTGGGCTCTACAAGCCAAGTGTTAATAGTCTCTGCAATTGCGCGGTAGCCGTTTTTATTTGTGTGTCCGCCGAAGTTGGCCGGATATATCTGCTCTGTATATGCAGCCTCCTGAAGTGAGGGGAGTAAGTCAATATATTCAATTCCCTGCTCATTGAAATACCGCATTACAATACTGCTCACACTGCGTTCATTTGAAATAAGACGGTCTATCTTGTCACTTGCCTGAAGAGTTTCATTTCCCTCAATCAGAGGAGAAAAAACGCTCTCTTTTGTCGGAATAATGATGACTAAGAACCCTATTCCGTTCTCATGAGAAAACTTATTCATCGTATTGAAGAATTCAAGAGAAAGTCTTAATCCTTCTTTGACCTGAGGGTTATCATAGTAAAGCCCCTTGAGCCTCGTGTCGGGTGTAAACCCTGTGATTATTCCGTGCTCTTCCTCGTTCAACATTACTATTTCTTCACCTCGCTGTCTTAAATTGTCACCGATAACGGATGAGCTGATGAGCCTGTAAAGTACGCTGTTTGCCGAAAGCCAATCCCCCGGGCTTAGAGAGCCGCCTTTTTTTTCTACCGGCAAATCCTCATGACCTGCTTTAGAGATCTCAGGGTCTCTCATATTCTCCCATGCAGGCACTGAGTATACGGCCGTGAACGAGTCCTTCAGATCGTTACCCAGGTAAAAACCCACAACTATCAAATCGGGCATTAACTTAAGTGCCTTATCTTTCATCAGCAGGATATACTCGGCGGGACCATAGCCTGGAAGCGACATGTTGTAGACTGATTTGCCGCTTATATCCTGTAGTTGAGAGGGCCAGGAATCACTTGCGCGGGCGCTTATACCGTAGGTTT
>QIHJ01000127.1 GCA_003229065.1 Candidatus Dadabacteria bacterium | reverse complement strand
TTAGAATTGCGAGGGCGCGGGCTATTGTAGAGATGGCTCCCGAAACCGTTCAAAAAATACTAAACCGTGAAGTGCCCAAAGGGGATGTGCTTGAATTTATTAAGGCCGCTGCGATGGTAGGGGCGAAAAAGACCCCTGAGCTTCTGTTGTTCTGCCACAATATTCCTATTGAGTGGGTCCGCACGGAGACAGAAATTGAAGACGGAAAGAGGATAATAATTGACGTAACCGTGCAATCTATGGCTAAGACTGGTTGTGAGATGGAAGCTCTAACGGCTGCAAGCTGCGCCGCTCTTACGGTCTATGACATGTGCAAGCCTCTGGATAAGAGTATGGAAATTCTGTCCGTCAAGCTCCTTGAGAAATCAGGCGGCAAGTCGCAGTTTAAAGAGAAAATCCCAGAAGGTATGAAAGCAGGCGTGCTTGTGATCTCAGACTCTGTTTCCGCAGGGAAAAAGCAGGACACAGCGGGGGAAAATATTCTACAGAAACTTGAGGAAGTGGGTATTGACGGCGCTGAGTACAAGATCGTGCCTGATGAAAGCGAAGATATAAGAAACTCCGTCAGTGAGTGGTGCGAAAGCGGATATCATCTCGTAATCACTACCGGCGGGACGGGTCTTTCCCCCAGGGATAATACGCCTGAAGCCATTGCCCCCCTGATTGAGAAGGAGATAACCGGAATAATGGAAGCTGCTCGCAGCTACGGCCAGCATAGAACCCCTTACTCCATGCTCTCAAGAGGTAGTGCCGGACTCAGGGGAAAGACGCTGATATTGACACTTCCGGGCTCATCAAAAGGCGCCGCGGAATCAATGAATGCACTTTTCCCGTATGTTCTCCACCTTTATAGGATGATGGAGGGAGGAAAACATTAATGGTAACCAAGGAGTGCCCCAAAGAGCTAACCCTTGTAGATAAAACTAAGGTAATTGCAAGACTATTTGAACCTGATGATATAGAGGTTTTATATAATTTTTTTTCGCGGACACCAAAATCCGATCTTCTTATTTATAAAGATGATCTAACAAAATGGGAAAATGTGGAGAACTGAAATTTATTGTCATGTAGAGGCTTTTCCTGAAGTCCTGGACCCTGTAGTGATCACTCAAAAATGGCAAGGAGATGAGCGAATTGTTTTATTTGTAAAACTACTTGAAGAAGAAACGCTCACCCAGGAGCTGGCAAACAGGATTAAAAAAGGCATAAGGGATAATGCATCCCCTCGTCGTGTGCCTGCGGAAGTAATTGCGGTTAAGGACATTCCTTACACGATTAGCCTGGAGAAGTTTGAGCTGGCCGTGAGTAACGTTATCCACGGAGAGCTCGTTTTAAACAAATATGCTTTGTCTAATCCGGAGTCTTTAGGTTCTTATAGATATCTTTCTGATTTAAAAACTTAAAAAATAGCCAATAACAAACGACGCCAATTTTTAACAAAAAGGTCAACGAGGTTGTAAATATAACCTCTGCTAATACACTCAAAAAAAAGACTGGTTATAT
>QIHJ01000241.1 GCA_003229065.1 Candidatus Dadabacteria bacterium | reverse complement strand
CCACGGGCTCGTAGAGATACAGCACCTCATAACCCTTGGCCTTAAACGCCTCCAATTGAGGTCCGGACTCGAGAGTCTCCCGGTTGGGTGAATAGAGATAGTAAATCTCTTTCTGCTCATCCTTCATTCGAGTGAGATAATCCTCGAGCGTGGTCAGATTAGCTTTCTCGGTTGCCGAGGACTCAAAACGCAGAAGCTTTGCGAGTGCTTCCCGGTTCTTGAAATCCGCCGCGACCCCTTCTTTAATAAAAATCGAGAACTCACCATAGAATTTCTCATATTTTTCGTTGTCTTTTTTAGCTTCGTCATCGAGGAATTTAATAAACCTGCCTGTAATTACCTGTCCGATCTTATGCGCGAGCTGGCTGTCCTGCATTGTCTCGCGTGATATGTTGAGCGGCAGGTCTGCGCTGTCCACGACACCTTTTAGAAAGCGCATCCAGTCAGGAAGTAGTCCCTTGGGATGTGAGTCGATCAGGATCTTTTTGCAATAGAGGCTTACTCCTGGATCGAGCTTGCCGAAACCAAGGCGCTCGGGGTTTTCCCCGGGTACGAATACGAGCGCGTTTATCTCAAGAGGGGCCTCCGAGCTGAACTGTAGTCTGTATAGAGGCTCGTCAAAAGCGTTTGACTGAAATTTATAGAACTCTTCATATTCCTCATCTGTAATCTCGCTCTTGCTGCGCATCCAGATAGGCTGGACATTGTTTACCTGCTCCCCGTTTAGTCTGAGCGGGAACTGGACGAAGCTCGAGTAGTGTTTGAGTACCTCCTTTACGCGTGCTTCCGAAGAAAACTCCTTATCCTCTTCCCTCAGATGTACCACGATTTTCGTACCCCGTCTGGCGCCCTTTACAGTTTCAAGCTCATAAGTGCCCGAGCCGTCGCTTTTCCATAGGAGGCTCTTTGAGGTCTTTTTCCAATTGTGCGTATAGACTTCGACCCGCCCGGCCACCATAAATACGCTGTAGAACCCAACACCGAACTGTCCGATCAGGTTCCGGCCCGCATCCGTGCCCTCTTTGAGCGCGTCTAAGAAAGCCTGTGACCCCGAGTGCGCAATAGTGCCCAAATTCTCCACGAGCTCGCCCTGCGTCATCCCGATCCCGTGGTCCTCAATTGTTATGGTATTTTCCTTCTCCTCCGTATGAATATTAATCTCAAGCGGAAGGGCTTCATCATAGATGTCCTTCTCGGTAAGCTGCAGGTACCTGAGCTTCTCAAGAGCGTCCGACGCGTTTGATACGAGCTCTCGTATAAACACCTCTTTATCCTTATAAAGAGAGTTTATAACTATGTCCAGAACTTGCTTTACTTCAGCCTTGAATTCGTGCTTTTTTGCTGCGGTTTTAGCCATATTTCTTTAATTCCCCCTGGTTAATTTTTGTGTATGCGAGTTTATAACGATTATTAACGGTAAAAAAATAGCATGATTCAGGAAATTTCAAGGTTTCTACTGACTTTCGATAAGCGTAATCGCCTGATATTCTTATCGAATAACAATATTTAAGAAATAGCACCCGTAAGATATTTCTTCCTCTCGGGCTCAGGGAGCCTCTCGATCGCGCCTGCCTACCTCGCGGAGCATCCATCCTACCGCCTTATGAATCTGGTCTTCCTTATCCCTGAGCAGCATCCGAGCTATCTTGAGCGTCTCAACGAATCTGCCGAGCTTAGTATAATGAAACGTAGATAAAACTGC
>QIHJ01000110.1 GCA_003229065.1 Candidatus Dadabacteria bacterium | reverse complement strand
CTTTCAATCGGGCCGTTAAGCCATAGCGAGATTAGTACGCCAATTATAATTACCGGAATTAAGAAAAACAGTTCTGTGCCGTGCTTGAAGCGGCCCTTTATTGCCCTTGGGGTTTTATGCCATGCGAATACGCTCAGGAATGTTAAAAGTGTAAGAACTATAGGCATAGTGAATACTGCGGGTATGATTTTTTCCAGAACAGGCGCAAGCCAGAGACCCGCAAAAAACCCGAGAACCACGCTCGGGAGCGCGGCCATAATCTCTATTGTGGGCTTGATAGTATTTCTTAGGGAAGGGTGCATAAACTGTGACACGCAGAGTGCCCCTAAGATAGATATCGGAATTGCAAAGAATAGCGCATATATAGCGCCTTTTAGAGTACCGTAAGCAAGCGGGGTCAGGCTGAACTTCGGCTCGAACTGGTCTGTACCTCCGGTTGACTGCCACACGTATTCAGGCTTTTCGTACCCTTCGTACCACACTTTCCCGAACAGCGTTTTAAAATTGGTTTCCGGGTGCTCGTTCTCTACATTCCAATTATAGAACTTCCCGTCTTTGTCTATTGCGGCGATCCCGTTTGCCTTTGGCGAGAACGCGAGCCTCTCGATCGATGTACCGTCCCCTTTTAACTCTGCGACTTTTTGGTTTGAAGTTGCGTGGTAGATGTTAATATTTCCGCCTGTATCGGAAGCTAGAAATCCCCGGTCCCTTGCCGAGGCGGTAATTTGAGTTATGGGTAATTCCAGTGCGCTGAATTCGTGTATTCTCTTTAATAAATCTCCGGTCGGAGAGGTCTTGTCCGGTACTTCGAACCAGACGGAAACATGTCCCGCTTCATCGCCTACTACAATGGAACGGTCTCCCAGCAAGAACGCAAGCGCTGTAATCGCCGTGTCTGAGTTTTGAGTCGCATCTATTGCTCTCAGGAATTCCGGGTTGCTCTTATCACTAACATCCCAATGAAAGAGCTTTCCGTTATCTGTGCCCACATAGAGGTTTTCAAGATAGTAATCAAGCTCAATCGCCGTGACGATAGCTCCATCAAGCTGCGAAGTAAGATCGACGGTTTTATTATCACTTACGCTGGCTTCGTCCAGGGCTCCAAATTCGTCGTCCTCCGATTCTGCCGCCGACACGAATAAAAGCGAGCCGCTCTCCGTATAAGCGGCAGCGGCTGCACCTTCTCCTTCCTCCTCCACCTCGTAAGCGATCCTGATTAAAGGTGAATCGGCTACTTTAAATAGGGCGCCCTGTTTAATATCGGGTTTTATTATTCTTTTTTGATCCAAGAACGTAACTTTATAGGTGGTGCTTACGGGAAGTATTGATCCGTCGTCTGTGCCGAAGCTGTAGAGCTTGTTGTTCACCGAGACAAAGCTCGATGTAACTTTAGATCCGTCAAGTGCGCTGAGTGGAATGGATTTTAATACGCTCCCGTTTTTTAAAGATAAGAATCTGAACACTCCGTCATTGCTCACGACGAAACCGATTTCCCTATACTCCTCGGTACCCGTTGCCAG
>QIHJ01000112.1 GCA_003229065.1 Candidatus Dadabacteria bacterium | reverse complement strand
AGTCGGCGGGGACTCTTATATATTCACCGAACCCTCCAGACGTATTGGCGCCCAGATCATACCCGGTGACTATTACCTGATCACCCGAACTAAACCCGGAATGAGTGCTCTCCTGAACCACACCCGAGGCGTCAACTCCGGGCGTATGGGGATAATTCTTTGTAACACCCTTGTTCCCGATCGAAGATAACGCGTCTTTATAATTAAGAGAAGAATAGTGAACGCGGATCAGCACTTCCCCATCAGGGAGATCGTTGAGCGATCTATCCTTGATTGTTCTCACAAAATTCTTTTCCCCCACTTCCTCTACCACCACAGCTTTAAAAGTTTGTGCGCTCATTAATATTCTCCTCTTCTAGAGTTTTCACTTAATATATACTATAGATTGCTAAAATCTATCTAATATAAAATCATTAGTAACGGGCATCTTAAATGATAAACTATTTTAAGTTGCAGGCAGCAAAATATATTTCATTAGTGTCGGTTGATACCGCAATAGAGTAATTCCTATTGGAATTAAAGCTCAAGAACATAAAGGAATAACAGACTCAAATATGATTAAATTCAAACTAATTATGGCACTATTACTATCTGTATCGGCACTCACGGCCACTCATAGTGTCGAGCTTGCTACAGAGTTAGTTGCCCAAGGGCTGTCAGACCCGCTTTTCGTGACATCTCCGCCGGGCGATACAGAGCGTCTTTTCGTCTTAGAGCAGAACACTGCCCGGATTAAAATAATTAAAAACGGTGAGGTGCTTCCGACCCCGTTTTTAGATCTCGGTGCGTCTGCATCAGAAGCGGCAGAGCGTGGGCTATTGGGTCTCGCCTTTCACCCAAAGTACTCTGAAAACGGGTTTTTCTTTGTAAACTATACGGACAATAACGGAGACACGGTGATTGCAAGGTATACAGTCTCGGACAATCCGGACGTTGCAGACCCCGAGAGCGTAATGACAATCGCTAACATAAAACAGCCTATCGGTAATCACAACGGCGGGATGCTCGCATTCGGGCCCAATGACGGCTATCTGTACATTGGCATGGGTGACGGCGGGGGGGGATATGATCCGAAAAACAGGGCCCAGAATGGACTTGATCCGCTAGGGAAAATGCACAGGATCGATGTTGACAAAGGTACGCCTTTTGCGGTTCCTCAGGATAATCCCTTCGTAAATGATCCGAAAGTTCTTGATACCATATGGGCGCTTGGCTTAAGGAATCCCTGGAGGTTTACATTCGACTCAAAGAACGGAGATATGTATATAGGGGACGTCGGTCAGGAATTTATCGAAGAGATAAGCTGGCAGTCAGGTACAAGTAAAGGTGGTGAAAATTATGGCTGGCGCTGTATGGAGGGAAACGAGTGCACCGGAATTCGTGGCTGCACATGCAACTCTCCAAATCTCACTACCCCTATTCACCAGTACAAGCACAAAAAAGGAAATTGCTCTATAACTGGCGGGTATGTATACCGAGGGAGTGATATACCCGAGCTTCAGGGCACGTACTTCTTCGGAGACTTCTGTACAGCAAATATATGGTCTTTTAAATGGGACGGAAAAAAAATC
>QIHJ01000413.1 GCA_003229065.1 Candidatus Dadabacteria bacterium | reverse complement strand
GAGATATTCGCAAATATTTGGGGTAAGGAGCGTATTGCCAGGATAGACCCTGACACAGGACGTGTTACGGGATGGATAGAGCTTTCCGGGTTACTCACACAAGAGGACAAAAAAAAGCGGGTGGACGTGTTAAACGGGATAGCTTACGACAGCGAGAACAAGAGACTATTCGTCACCGGGAAGCTCTGGCCGAAATTATTCGAGATTGAAATAGTCTCTAAAACCACCGGCAATTAATACTGCCACTCCAATCGGGAGACCTTTATTTAAAAAGAGGCTTGTCTTCCATTTCCTCAGTCTCAAGAGGAGCTTCGTCAGACTCAATTTCTTCCTCAATTAATGGGTTATATCTCTTATCGAAACTCTTGGGCTCGACTCTCGGCGCAAGCTCATCGGTATCGGCGGGCTCTGCAGGTGCCGTGATATCCTCCGCCACCTTCGCGCATGACGCCGCGCCAAGTGTAAGTCCGAATAACATTAAGCCCGCAAGTATGATGTTCTTCATATTGACTGTGCCCCTCCATTTGTTTTTTCATGAATATCCGGGAAGGATTATACTACACTCAGTTATTTAATTGCGCCAACATGACAAAAATAAAACGCACTTTACTCTTCGCTTTAGGCATCGTTATAATCTCGGCAATTGCAACGCTTATTACAGTAAGAGATGTAGGGGAGACATCCGAGCTACTTAAGGATAAGATCCTTTTACTCTGGCTGTCGTCATTTCTGCCGATCGCAGTCTCTGCCTTCGTATCCGCTTTCCTCTATCACACCTTGTGCGAGTCCCGGAAAAGGTGGGTGCATATCCTGTGGTTTGTATTAAACATTTCGTTCATTGTAACTTTCTTTGCTATAGTCATGAGACTCCTTCTTGTAGCGCTCCGTCCGTAATTCCAGAATACAGTTATCCGCATCCCCCTGGCGTAATCTTCATGGAAGCCCTTTACTTGGAAACAATTTTCCAATACCGTAGACTTAAATAGGTAATAGTAAACAGGAGCTATAGAGCCGTATAATCAACAACAAAATGCAAGCAAAATACCTGACCCCCGCACTTCTAGTGATTATCGCCGTTCTGATGGTCTTTCTGATTTTCCAAAATCGTGAGCTTAGCACTATAAAAGTAAAGACCGAAAACGAAGACACAATAGTCAGAATCTACGTTGCCCTTTCTTCCGAGAAACACGGAAAGGAATACAAACTTGAAGATGTGGAAAAAATACTTGTTAAGCACTTCTCAGGGGCTACTGTGCAGGAGACAGTGGGGTATTATGAAGGGAAGAGGGAAAAGAGTCTTAATATAACCATAATAAACTGCTGCGATTGGAAGCTCAGTGATAAGAAATTCCGGAAGAAGATCGCAAAGTTGAATGAGGAGCTTACTGATAAGCTGGGTCAGGATGCTATACTGATCGAGCTTGTCTCAAACGACGGCATAGAGGGGTTTCAGACTATCGAATGATCATTTAACGTAACTTTATGTGCCTTATATTATACTGCTTCCCAAAAAGGACTTTCTGCTCTTGGATACTACACACCGCTCAGGCTTCGTTCCCTCCTATGCAGATGGATATTTCTCATACTAATGCCGCTTGAGTAATTTACTTCACAGCAATTACAACTTTTATTTAGAATCTTTGCTATAGTATAATAAGGGCGTAATAGATTTCATTTTAAACTCTGTATTTAAAGAATCAGGAGGAATGGCTATGAGATTAAGAACTTTAGTTGGAATATTTACCGTGATGTTAACGCTTCTTCCCGGCTTGGTATTTGCCGAGCATGTGATCGACGATTCTAAAGAGCCTAGTTACCTGTTTGTTATAAGCGGGACGTCGGGATCGTTGGACGGAGATACTTTGACACTGAACGGAGTACCGAATGTTGTCTATTTCACAGAACGTCCGGATCGAGTAGCAGGGCATCTATCGCTTGAGAAATTTGTAGAGTCATGGAATAAGGGGAAAGACCGCATCAAAGCGGACCCCCCGAACGCTACTCTTTCCATGCTGAACAAAGATGGAGCCAAAAATGTGGTGGTAGAGCTTCTGAGTGCGGAGCAGAAAAGCGGTTCTGTAATTTTTAAAGTGGTAGTGCTAGAAGGTGTGTTACCTCAGGCATTCAAGGAATCAACGATATTCATCGACCACTTTCATCCATGGCCACCATGATGGTCGAGGGAGGGCAGTAGATTACGGGTGGAGAATACTTCATGACCCCATATAATTAGGAAACACAAATCCAAGAAGAAATAGTTCTAATCAAGTTATCTCACCCGTAGTGAACGCAGGATCAGCGACGGGGATAGCGGGTTTGAAGGACGATCACCGAGACATGGTCAGAAGACCACCAATGCGTAACGCTAGTATAAACACAAAAATCCAGAAAAGATTTGGGCCCTCAGGAGAGATAACCGCAATCAAACGACGGCATAGAGGGATTTGAGACTATAGAATGAGCACATTATGTACCGGGATCGTAAGCTATTCACAGTATTCGCTTAAATAGTACTTGGCTTCCAGGTATCCGAGATCATAAGCTTCGTTTAATTTTTCACAACCTACTTTATTGTTCCCGGACTTAAGCTCTGCCAAACCCAGGAAGGCATAAGCCTGGCCGTAATAAGGGCTCATTTGAGTGGCTTTCGTCGAATCATCCACCGCACCCGCATGGTCAAGCTCTGGACGCATAGGCCTTCTCATGGTTCGGGTCCATTTCAATGACTCTATCAAAATGAACGATAGCCCCGTGCCAATCGCCTCTGTTTCCCATAGTAACCCCGTATTTATAAGTCTCTCCCTCGGGGGTTACAAGTAATATAAAGATTATAAGAAACATGCGTATCAGGAGAAACGTGATTACTATTCCTACTACAATTAATATTCCTCTTTCGAGTGTTGTCAACATATATTTGATGATAGCATGTTTTGCAGTATTCTAGAATCTAATTCCTACTATTTGATAAAGTAGGACTGTCATTTCCCCCGCTTACATCGACTGTCTAAAGACTTATATTGGTATTAATTCAAGCTCGAAATACCTATATTATTTTTTGCGGGATATTAATCTTATGTTAAGAATATTTTACAATATTCAAACACCCGTCATAATTAGGATTTATAATCTGACATGAATCCACTGAGAAAAACTAAAATAATCTGCACCA
>QIHJ01000378.1 GCA_003229065.1 Candidatus Dadabacteria bacterium | reverse complement strand
AACTCCCTTCAATCGGGATTTCCCAAAGACTCCGTACTCAAAGCCCTTGAGTTATCCGAAATAGACCGAAAAAGACGCGCCGAAACCCTAACAATAAAAGAGTTCGGGGCGTTAGCGGAAAATATATCAAAACAAGAGAATTAAATACAGGCTCTTAAGTGGAATTTAATGGATGCTGCTTAATCTTTGGTTAAGGATAAGGAAATTGTGGTAATTGAAGATAGAAAAAAGTAGTAGCTCGTTATTCGGAGCTGACCACCAACAACACAGTCCCGGCCTCGATCGCGTCCCCCTCTTTAACGAATACGTCTTTTACCTCTCCCTTTATCGGCGACTTAAGCTCGCTCTCCATCTTCATTGCCTCTACTACTGCCACACCCTCGTCTAACTCCACCTCGTCCCCTTGCACCTTCAGTATCTTAACCACACGGCTCGGCATAGGGGATTTTATCTCCTGCATTCCTGAAGCAATCTGAGATGACTTACGCTTGTCCCTTTCCGAAATCGACTCGAGCTCATAGAGGTCGCCGTTTAGAAAAATCTGTATGTTATGGCCCTTTTTAACAACTCCGAGAGTTATGGATTTCCCCTCATATATAATCGAATACAGGTTTTTCTCTATCTTCTCAAACTCAACGGGTACTGTTTTGCCGTCAATTTCAAGTTTGATTTGCTTGTCGTTTTCTTCAAGCTCGACTTTATATACCTCACCCTGGAATCTGAACGTATACGTCATAGCACCTGTCCCCCTGAAACTCCGAGCTTCCTTCCGAACAGCTTCCAGTTCGATACAGGTCTTTGCTCCGCTTTTTCCGCGCTATCCGAATTGTTCATTGCAAGCGCAGCCGCTATTAGCACAGGCTCGATATCTACCTCAGCGGGCTTAAGCAGCTCCGGATGCCGGTCTATATATCCGGTATCGATCTTCCCTTCTCTAAACTCTTCCTCCCCCATCACGCGCAGCAGAAATCCGATATTGGTTTTCAGACCGATCACTATATATTCTCTGAGCGCCGAGGCCATCTTGTCTATTGCGCCTTCTCTCGTATCTGCCCAGACTACGAGCTTTGAGAGCATCGGGTCGTAATGGGGTGTTATCTCACACCCGTTGTAGATCGATGAGTCGTCCCTGATTCCCGGGCCGCTCGGTACTCTCAGGTAATCGATAACTCCGGGCGAAGGCATAAAATTAGTCTCGGGGTCCTCAGCGTACACCCTGCACTCCAGTGCATGGCCATTCATCTCAATTTGACTCTGCTTGAACGGCAGCTTCTCTCCGTCCGCAATCCGTATCATCCATTTAACTATGTCAAACCCCGTAATCATTTCTGTGACAGGGTGCTCGACTTGCACCCTCGTGTTCATTTCAAGGAAAAAGAAATTTTGTTTCTGGTCCATTATAAACTCGACAGTTCCTGCTCCTTGGTAATCCACCGCCTTTGCTATCTTGATCGCGACGTCGCCCATTTTCTTGCGCGTCCTGGCGCTTATGGCCGAGGAGGGGGCTTCTTCGATAACCTTCTGGTGCCTTCTCTGTATCGAGCACTCACGCTCGAACAGATGCAGCATGTTACCGTGACTGTC
>QIHJ01000426.1 GCA_003229065.1 Candidatus Dadabacteria bacterium | reverse complement strand
CGATAAAGGGTGAGACGGCAAAATCTATATCCCGCAGATTTTTCATCATTGCGCTTCGATCGTTATCTCTATTTTTATGCATAACTAAAATTTATAGAGCAATTCCTATGCCAATCAGAGGCTTCTGTGAGAATTGTATGAGCTTCTTGGAACGTTTATAAGCAAAGATACCTGATTAAAGAGTGCAGTAACTTCGAATACCTCAAGCTCGCATTTCCAATAACTCAATAAAAGTAAGGGTTTTTTGTATGAGTTTCTGACACCTTACACCTTTTATGAACCCAACCCCCCTTCCTGAAAAGCGAATTGCACTGGCATTACTTTTGCATTATTTAAATATTGAGTTCGCGGAGTTCGCGCCTTAACTTAATTAAGCGGAGGAACAGCTACGAGGGTATAGGGATTAACGCTTAGTAGTTTAAATGCCGTATTGGGAAAATCTATGCCAATATCTAAGAATAAACCTGTCCGGATAATCGTTATAGGCGCAGGTATAAGCGGTCTAAGCACGGCTCACCGCTTATTCGAATTAAGTGCTGAAAGTGCTCTAAACATGGAGATTCTCGTGCTTGAAAAGAGCGGTAGACCGGGCGGTGTGATTTCCTCGAAAGTAAAGGACGATTTAATAATTGAGGAGGGACCCGACTCATTTATCACTACAAAGCCCTGGGCGCTTGATCTTTGCCTCCGGCTGGGCATGGAATCAAAATTAATAGAAGCAAATGACGAATCGAGGCGCATATTCGTAGCACGCCGCGACAAACTGCTGCCTATCCCGGAAGGGTTTTCATTCGCTCCGACTCGTCTGACGCCTTTTGTCGTGTCCCCGCTATTTTCACTCTGGGGCAAGCTGAGGATGTCGCTTGATATTGTACTTCCCCGCCGAAAATCAAAGGAGGACGAGAGTGTAGAGTCTTTCTTTACGCGACGCCTCGGAAGTGAAGCGTTCAATCTGATTGTTCAACCCCTCGTTAGCGGAATTTACGGAGCTAATCCCAGAAACCTCAGCGTCCGGGCTGCACTGCCTCAGTTCGCGGAGATGGAAAGAAAGCACGGAAGCTTGATATTGGCAATGAGAAAGGCCGCGCAGTCTAAAAACGGAGCTAAGAGGGTAGGCAATGCCGCCCGATACAACCAGTTCGTGTCTTTTAGAAAAGGAATGAGGGAGCTTGTCGACGCTCTGGCTTCCAGTCTCCCTGACGGGTATATACGCCTCAATAAATCAGTTAGAAGAATTGAAGTCGCTGGAAACACTTGGAAAATACTAACGAACAACAACGATTCTATAGATGCGGACGGAGTTGTAATCGCTGTCCCCGCGATTCATGCGGCCGATATGGTAAAAGGCTTCGACCCTCTTTTGGGGGATTATTTGTCTCAAATCAAATATGCTTCATCGCTAGTAGTAAACCTTTTATACAGACGGGAGAATATTTCACACCCCCTTAATGGGGTAGGATTTGTTGTCCCGAGAACAGAAGGCCTGCCCATTACCGCATGCTCGTTCAGCAGTCTCAAGTTTGCGGGGCGCGCGCCGCCTGAAACCGTGCTTCTTCGCTGCTTTATGGGAGATGGTATAAATAAAGAGGTT
>QIHJ01000128.1 GCA_003229065.1 Candidatus Dadabacteria bacterium | reverse complement strand
AAGTTGGGGAGAGAAGCGCCAATTTGACTTTGAGCCCAAGGACCATGTCGAGATTGGAAAAGAGCTGGACATACTCGATCTTGACAGAGCCGCTAAAATAACAGGCGCGAGATTTGCCCTCTACAAAGGGCACGGAGCGAGGTTAGAAAGAGCGCTCATAAACTTTATGCTGGACCTTCATACGGGGGAGCATGGCTACACCGAGGTGCTGACTCCTTTTATGGCCAACACGGCGAGCTTTATAGCTACGGGGAACCTCCCCAAATTTGAAGAAGACCTTTTTAAAATAGAAGGGACCGATTACTACTTAGTCCCGACAGCGGAAGTCCCTGTGACTAATATATACAGGGATGAAATACTAAGTGAGGAGGACCTGCCGATAAATTACGCGGCCTATACGCCGTGTTTCAGATCGGAGGCGGGCTCATACGGTAAAGACGTCCGGGGGATTATAAGACAGCATCAATTCAACAAGGTAGAGC
Source organism: Candidatus Dadabacteria bacterium (assembly GCA_003229065.1). Lineage (GTDB taxonomy): Bacteria > Desulfobacterota_D > UBA1144 > Nemesobacterales > UBA2774 > UBA2774. Next base: position 1,123 of record QIHJ01000128.1, on the reverse strand, counting down.
TTGTTAAGTTCGCCCATCCGGATACCTCGTACGGCGAGCATGAGATCCTAACGGAAAACGCAGCAAGGGTGCTGGAGCTCCTGGGGCTGCCTTACAGAATAGTGGTACTCTCTACGGGGGATATGGGTTTTTCCGCGGCCAAGACATATGACATTGAAGTATGGGTTCCTAGCGAAAACGCGTACCGCGAGATCTCATCCTGCAGTAACTTCGAGGACTTTCAGGCAAGGCGCGCCTCTATACGCTTCCGTCCCAAGGGAGGGGGCAAAGTAAGACTCGTGCACACGCTTAACGGCTCGGGTTTGGCTGTCGGACGCTCTGTGATCGGGATACTCGAAAATTATCAGGAAGAGGACGGAAGCGTTAAGATTCCCGATGTCCTGGTGCCGTATATGGGCGGGGCTCAGAAGATCACAGTTTAACTCTATACGTCGGCGGTATTCGCTGGTGGTTCATCTCTACTGTAAATATCTTACTCGGCAATCGGAAGGTCAATTATAAACCTAGCGCCGTTTTTCCTCATGTTCTCTGCGTATATATCGCCGCCGTGCTCTTTTATAATGCCGAAGGAGACTGAGAGCCCGAGCCCGGTGCCCTTGCCCTTTGGTTTAGAGGTATAGAACGGATCGAAAATTTTGGGGAATTTGTCTCCCGGGATTCCGGGTCCGTTGTCTTCAAATATCATCTGCACGAAGTCTTTTCTACCGTCTTTTATCTTGCTTATTATTGTGAGCTCTCTTTTGCCAGAATCCTCTTCCATTGCATGCTGTGCGTTCATTATAAGGTTCATGAACACCTGCTGCAGCTGATGGGGGTCTGCGACTATCTGGGGGAGGCCGGGGTCGAGGTCTTCCGTAATATTGATCGAATTTTTACTTAGCTCGTAATTTACCAGTCCGAGCGTGGTCTCGAGTACGTCGTTTATTTGAATAAGCTCTTTTTCGGGATTGTGCTTGCGTGCGAAAGAGAGCAGGTTCTGAATTACTTTTTTAGCCCTCTGCGCTTCACGGTTTATCGACTCTACTGCCTTTCTCGATTCCCCGTCCAGATTCTGTTCGTTGAGTATCATTTCTGAATAGCCTATGACTACCGCCAGCGGGTTGTTTATTTCATGAGTGACGCC
>QIHJ01000058.1 GCA_003229065.1 Candidatus Dadabacteria bacterium | reverse complement strand
ACCGCTTTCTCATAGTTCTCATTCTGTCTTGCCTCTTTGCGCTTAGCAATCTCGGCTGTTTCGTCAACCGAGCCGGCAAAAAGCTCGTAGACCTGTCCGAAAACTAAAAATGCGGCAAGTACTATTAATAATTTTCTCATTTCAGTCTCCTGTCTCTTGATTCCTATATTCAACAAATAAAGCTAAATTATATGTATCGTTAAGTATATACGGAGTTTGTGTGAAATTGGTTCTATGTTTGGTCATATGTCATATATGGATAATACGAGAGTATGTATGTACTGCTCCCCTTTTGTCAAGCTCGGTTTAAGTTGGAATTATGAATATCAATACTAAATAAAAAAGGGAGTCGAATATACTGCTCCCCATTAAGAAGCTAGTAGAATTAAGTTGGTAAAATATCTGTAAAACACCGTGGGAGGGCAGCCATGAAGAGAAGGAGATGGGACTCTAAAACAAAGACCAAGATAGTACTTGAGGGTTTATCTGGAAGACCAGTATCTGAGATATGTAACGAGTACGGAAGACATCAGAACCAAGTCTACACCTGGCGAGATAAATTCTTATCTGAAGCTCACAGAGCGTTTGAATCCAAAAAAGATGGTGATAATGAAGGCGACGGCCTGGATATTGATGATGTCATAGATCCTGATGCAGAGGAAGAGATGGAGCGAAACAGCCCGGGAATCATTTTGACAGGAGTTGAGCTTTCTCCTCAGCCAGAGCCTCGAACTAACGAACACCAGCTTCAATTCACAATCATAGGCTTTCCTGAAGGATCATAGTTAATGATTTGATTGGGTTTGTTGTCCTATTTGCGATTCTTCTTTCTTTACTCTACAAATATCATCAGAGAGTAATGTCCGGTTATAATATTTTATCATACGAAATGGATGGAGGATTCACATGAGAATAAATGTTATAAGAATAATTATATTTTGCGCATTAATCACCGGAGCGTTTCTCCATATCGGCGGATGTAACAAATCAAGTGGAAGGATATACAAAACGAGTTCACACCTATTGTTGTTTCCTTTGTCACACAACCCCATCCTGTACTCGGCTCAGACGGTAAATATCATCTTGTCTATGAGCTTCAGCTCACAAACGCCAACTCTTTTACATGGCTGATAAACTCTGTTGAAGTATTAAATGCTGAGAATCACAATCAGGTATTTGCGCTCTTTTCAGGAGACACCGTAACACCAAATAATCAGATAATACCCGGCAGAATCCCGAGCGATACACTTACAAGAGGCGAGACCTCCGTATTCTTTATTACTTTCTCTGTAGAGAGTATAGATGATATACCTGAAAAATTAACTCACAGACTAAACATTACAGTTCCGGGCGGTATTCCTGAAAATTTTCTGAGTTTCCTGAGCCTGCCTCCGGGAACGCCTGCATTGATTCAGATTGTAGGTGAGAGCAACGTGCCTTCTCCTGACGCGGTGGTTATGGGGCCGCCGCTTAAAGGGACAAAATGGGTTGCAGCGGACGGATGCTGCACCTCAGAAAGGCATGTGCGCGCCGTCCTGCCCATCAACGGGAAATTGGCAATATCCCAGAGGTTTGCAATAGACTGGGAGAAGCTGAATGATGAGAACCGTATATTTGTAGGCGATCCCCAGGATGTTACAAGCTACTTCTGCTATGGAGAGGAAATTCTGGCTGTAGGAGAAGGGAGAGTTATAATTGCGGTAGATAAATACGACGACCAGATTCCCGGAGAGCTGCCTCCGTTGATTCCACTTGAAGAAGCAGACGGCAACCATGTAGTAATAGACTTAGGTAACGGAAACTTTGCCTTTTACGCCCACATGATAAGAGGTAGCGTCGCGGTTGAAGCAGGGGATTTTGTCACTCGCGGCCAGGTGATAGGACTTGTAGGAAATACCGGGAATACCTCTGCCCCTCATCTCCATTTCCACATGATGTCGGGTCCATCGACATTCGGATCAAACGGTATTCCATATATGATTTATGAATACGACCTAATCGGACGAGCGGAATCAATTGAAGCTTTTGACGAAGCTGAAATCAACGGTACACCGCTTGAGATATTTCCTGTTAACACTCCTGGGATACATAAAGATGATCTGCCTCTAGATGTGAGGATCGTCAACTTCCCGGACTAAGATTATCAGTTCAAATTTACTCGTATTGAAAAGAAAGATCGCAGCATTGATGAACACAATGATCGTTAACTGACTAAATCCCTCATGATTCCAACTTAAATCGGTCTCGACAAAAGGGGTGCAGTACAGGAGCGCCGCATTACAAGTTATTCAGACTCGCCTGCAAGCTTATCTCCGCTCTTTTTTTGGCTGATATATACGAAATAGGCCTCAAGTAAGAGCCACACTGCCAGAGCCAGCACCGTAGCAGAGAGAAAGAGTAGAAGCGGGTTGTGTGCAAATATCTTAAAATTCCATACCATAGAGGCAATTGTCATAAGAATCAGAAAAACCATAGGGATGAGAGTATAGACGATCGGCCTTTTGAGTCTCCATAGATATATAGTAGCGATTAGGAGCGTAAGCCCGGCAACAAGCTGGTTAGTAGCCCCGAAGAGAGGCCATAGCAAAAACCCTCCCGAGCCCGCGCCCTTTC
>QIHJ01000301.1 GCA_003229065.1 Candidatus Dadabacteria bacterium | reverse complement strand
AGCAACAAAAAAGCACCGTACTGATCGAATGAGCGCGGCGGTAAATAAAGACTGTAATCCTGAGAAGTTCACCAAACGCTATAAATCTCTGCTGCGGCATTACGGAGTAGACCCGGAGCGCACTAATCCAGCCCGAGCCAATGAAAACGGCGATGTAGAACAGAGGCACTACCGGATTAAAAGAGCTATATCTCAAGCGCTAATGCTTAGAGGCAGCCGCGATTTTAGTTCGAGGCAGGAATATGAGCAATTCCTGGGCAAGATATTTGATCAGCTCAACGCCGGCCGACAAAAAAAGCTTGAAGAAGAACTATCGGTATTACGGCGCCTTCCGGCGCGTAAATTGGACGACTACAAACCGGCAGAAGTTACGGTAAGTCCCTCAAGTACTATTCACGTGCAGCATAACACTTACTCTGTGCATAGCCGTCTGCTCGGGGAAAGAGTTTTAGTCAAAATTTACGTGGATTATCTTGAGGTATGGTACGTCCAACGCAAGGTTGAACACCTCCCTCGCTTGAGGGGAGAAAGTAAATACCGCATAGACTACCGGCATATAATAGACTGGCTGGTGCGTAAACCGGGAGCGTTTGAAAATTACCGGTATAAGTCAGAGATGTTTCCTTCGAGCTATTTTCGCATGGCCTACGATTATTTAAAGCGCGAGAATCCCCTCAGAGCCCACAAAGAATACATCGCCATACTTTATATGGCTGCTAAAGAAGGCGAAAGTCTCACAGAATTGGCTCTACGGTATCTTTTATCGCGAGAGCAAGTCCTGTCAGCTGAATCTGTACAGCAGATAATAACCAAAGATAGCCAAATGCCGTCAATTACTGATATCGCTATAGACGAGGTATCTCTTAAAACCTACGATGAGCTGTTAAATATCCGGGAGGAGGTTGTTGTCCATGGATAAACACACACAATCCCGGCTGCATGGTTATTTAGGCGAACTATACCTGACCACAGCGCGTAAACGTTATCCGGATATTGCCCAGAAAGCGCGAAAAGATTCCTGGGGGTATGAAGAATACCTGTTGGAAGTGGTTCAGGAAGAAAGCGAAAATAGAAGAATCCGGCGTATAGAACGCTTATTACGTCAATCAGGCCTGCCTTTGGAGAAAAGACTGGATACTTTTGAACTGAAACGCTTGCCCAATAAAGTTAGACAGCAGTTAAACATACTCCTGGAAGGTAAATTCCTTGACTATCATGAAAATATCTTGATATTCGGTAATCCCGGGAGTGGCAAAACGCAATGAATCTGCTATATAGGCCATGAACTTATACGCCATGACAAGCGGGTTTATTTTACCACCTGTGCTCTTCTCCTGCAGGAATTGCTGGCGGCTAAACGTGACTTAAAACTGCCGAAGCTATTAAAAAAACTGAACCGTTACAAAGCTATTATCATTGACGATATCGGCTATGTACATCAGGAAAAAGAAGAAATGGAAGTTTTGTTTACACTTTTAGCTGAGCGGTACGAACGGGGCAGCGTTATGATTACCAGCAATTTACCCTTTTCCCAATTTTCCCAATGGGAGAAAATATTCAAGGATCCGGTGATGACTGCCGCAGCGATTGATCGTATTGTCCATCATAGCGTTATTCTTGAGCTTAATATACCGAGTTATCGTATGACTACGGCTAAAAACCGGAAAATTCAAGAAAGGAGGTAACTTTTTCTAACCCAGGAATCGGGAAAAATAATTGTCGTCAGAGGGAAATAATGGTTGACGTCCATCAGGCATCCGCTTAGCGGGGGTTTTAGGGGGCGGCCAGCCCCTTAAACAAATATATAATGCCCCGCCTTTAGGCGGGGTTCTTTACTCATACTCTTGTCGCAACTGATGTATATTTGGGCTGGATCGAGTGTATTCCGCTTTTATCCAGAGATCAAGCGCTT
>QIHJ01000267.1 GCA_003229065.1 Candidatus Dadabacteria bacterium | reverse complement strand
GAAGAAGTACTTAAAGTTTCGGGTTTCAATAAAATCATGTCGATCGAGCACGATTATGAAAAAGCGCTTGAAACTCTTAAGAATTCGTCTTAATCTCAAATTTATAATGTCTATATCCTTATCCCATTTAGTGTAATAGGATCTAACTAATGAGGCCGTTCTATAAATACATATTGGGAATATGCATTATATGTTTTATATATTCTATAAATACTCAAGCCCAAGAACAAGATAAAATACCCATAGGGATGTCTGCGGCCTTTTCCGGCCCCTCGCGTGATCTGGGGTACGAGCTATACAACGGCATGAAGGCGTATCTGGATTTTGTAAACAGAGAAGGCGGTGTGGACGGCAGGGAAATAGAGCTAATAGCCTATGACGACGGTTACAACCCTCTCCCCGCGATTAACAACACGCTTAAGCTTGTAGATGAAGACAAGGTCTTCCTTTTGATAAGCTATGTAGGCACTCCGACCGTTACCAGGGTACTGCCTCTACTAAAGATATTTGAAGATAAAGAGGTGTATCTGTTCTTTCCTTTCACAGGGGCGGAGCCGCAGAGAAAACTCCCGTATAAAGATTACGTCTTTAATCTGAGACCGTCTTACCGGCAGGAAACCGAGGGGCTGGTGAGGAACTTTGTAAACATTGCCAGACCCAGGATAGCCGTGTTCTATCAGGCGGACGCATACGGCAGGAGCGGTTGGGACGGAGTGCGCAGAGCGCTCGATAAATACGGCCTCGATATAGTCGCCGAGGCTACTTACAGGAGAGGGGATGAGTTCGGGTCAAGCTACGGAGAACAGGTCGAGATACTAAGGCGCGCGAATCCGGACGCGGTTATCTCGATAGGGGCGTATGAGGCAAGCGCCGGGTTTATCAGGGACGCAAGGGATTCGGGTTGGGACGTCCCCATTGCAAACGTTTCCTTCGTGGGGAGCGAAAGCATGCTCGATCTCCTCATTCAGGCGGGCGAGCGCGACTCAAAGGACTATACGCGCAATTTGATTAATTCAGAGGTCGTACCCAACTACATGGACGACTCACTTCCCGCAGTTAGGGAATACAGGAGCCTCATGGCGGATTACGTCCCGGAAATGCCTTCAACCCTTAAATCGGGAAAAGAGGATGCTCCCGTCTCCGGGAACACGGAGGCCAAATACGGGTTTGTAAGTTTTGAGGGGTTTCTGAACGCTAAGTTGCTGGTAGAGGTGCTAAAGAGACTCGAAGGTGAGATAAAAAGAAGTGGGATCAAACAAGCCGTTGAGAGCATAACCGATTATGATATAGGAATAGGAGAGACGGTTTCATTCAACGCCGACAGTAACCAGGGTTTAAATAGAGTCTATTTTAATACGGCTAAAGACGGCCGCTACGTGCCTATAAATAACTGGAGCATATTCAAGAAGCAATAAGATGTCGAGACTGTTCAAAAAAGCCCTCATTATTATGATTATACTTTTCGGTATAATTGCGACGGCTACCTCAGCCCTTTCGGGCTGGAATATCTACAGGGGTCTGAATGAAGAATTCAAAGCAAAGGGGAGCTCCATAGCCTTGAGCCTTTCCGATACGAGCGTGGGGCTCCTGATTAACAGCGAGCCTGCCACGCTGCAATCGGTTATCGACCAATATCTCAACAT
>QIHJ01000166.1 GCA_003229065.1 Candidatus Dadabacteria bacterium | reverse complement strand
CACACAAGGGAGTATCTTAAATCCGCGCACGGCTTTAAATTAAAGGGGCTCTTACAATCCCTTGAAGACCCGCTTCTGAGAAGAGAGTTTTTCGCCGAGAACAAAGATATAAAAGGCATTGGGTATAAGGAGTCGAGCCATTTTTTAAGAAATATCGGGTTCTCGGGATACGGGATTTTAGACAAGCACATTCTGAACACGATGCATGAATTCGGAATTGTAGACAGTCCGAAGCCTCCGGCAAAGAGAGACGACTATCTGGCGATTGAAAGAAAGTTCATACTATTTTCCGAAGATTTAGAAATACACCCAGACGAATTGGACCTACTTCTCTGGAGTGAAAAGACCGGGGAGATACTGAAGTAACAGGGGTGCTAAAGTAACATCGACTCAACCTTTCTTTATTTTACGCGCGTCCTCGCCGCTCCGCCAGTGCTCCTCGATCTCCTCAAGGCTCAACCCCTTGGTCTCGGGCATGAAATAATAAACGTAGAGCCATGCCACTATACACAATACCGCATAGAGCCAGAACGTGTAGGATCTACCGAGCGTCTCTATTAAGCTCAGGAACGTCAACGTAACTACTAAGTACGTTGCCCAAATGACTGCGGTAGCCACGCTCATCGCAAGCGCCCTTATTTCCAGGGGATAAATCTCGGCTATAACCAGCTGAACCACAGACCCGGGTCCGATTGTCCAGGCCGCTACAAAAAACAAGAGACTGCCCACCGCAAGGTAACCCAAAAACCCACCGTCTGTTTTCGGAAGATAAAAAGTGAGGCCCAATACGACCAACCCCAAAAGCATTCCCAGTAGTCCGGATAACATGAGAGGCCTTCTGCCCACTCTATCCACAAGATTCATAGCCACTATGGACATAATTACAAATACGACACCTAAACCCACAGTCTCAAGGATTGCGATTGAAGCCGAACGGGAACCGGCAAGCTCAAATATGGTCGGGGCATAAAACGTCGCCAGGCTGAGGCCGGTCAGCTGTCTTAGTACGGCAAGGCCCAGACCAAGTAGCAGCGCAGGCTTGACGACGGGACTAAACAAGTCGCGCCAGTCGGGTTTGGCTTGTTTTAGAACATTTTTAATACTCGATAGCTCGTCTTTGACATCAACACTGCCCCTTATGCGCTTAAGTACTTCTTTGGCCTTATCCGCGTAGCCGTGTTTAAGGAGCCAGCGCGGGCTTTCGGGCAGGAAGAACATACCTATAAATAAAGATAAAGCAGGAATAAGGCCAACGGCAAACATGAGGCGCCACTGCCCGTAAGCCGAAAAGAGATAGTCCACGACGTAGGAGAGCAGCACTCCTGATAGAATAGCAACGACGAATATAGAAACCAGCATACCGCGGTTTTTAGGGGACGATATTTCAGAGATGTAAAGCGGCACGGCAAACGAAGTCAAACCGAAAGCGACGCCGACTACGATTCTGGCGCCTATCAGCCATAGAGTGTCGGGAGATAATACAGTCCCTAAAACCCCGAAGAATGAAATCACGGCGCTGACTATGAGCACCCTGCGGCGCCCTAAACTATCCGCCAGCCTGCCCCCGAACCCAGCCCCCATCATAGCGCCGAATAAGGTCGAGCTCATTACCAGCTCCTGCATCCATGGGGAAAGGCCAAACTCTTTCTTTAT
>QIHJ01000099.1 GCA_003229065.1 Candidatus Dadabacteria bacterium | reverse complement strand
GTGGGAGTGCTCGGAGGGCATTTAAATTACTTCGGTCTCTTGGAGGCTCAGGGTATGCAGCAGGTCGTGAAATACCCTATCCCCTGGATCGGATACCCTGTTAAGACCGAAAACGCCGCAGTTAATTTCACTATGCCCGAGGATCATCCTCTGTATAAATTAAAGCCAAAAAAAGTAGACTGGGCTGTCTGGATCAGGGGGAGTTTCGTGTATCCTCAGTATCAGGTGATTCACGAGAATAAAACTGCAAAGAAGTGAGATTAAAACATCTGTGAATTGAGGTATATTTATAACCTGAATACGGCGCCCATTTTCACTTGCTTAACTCAATAGTTTTATAAAACCTTTAGGAGGAATAATATGAAATTCGGAATAGGATACTACAGCTTGCAATCTCCGCCGCACAAACAAAGACCACACATAGATCTATATACGGAAATGCTTGAGGAAATTAAGACCGCAGACCAGATGGGTTTTGACTCCACCTGGCTTACGGAGCACCATTTTCTCGGGGACGGGTACTGCCCGTCTCTCTTACTGGTTGCCGCTGCCATCGGCGCCGTTATTAAGAATATTCGCATAGGCACGGGAGTATTGCTCCTCCCTCTTCACGACCCGGTGCGGGTGGCCGAGGACGCAGCTGTCGCAGACTTAATATCAGAAGGCCGCATAATTCTGGGTCTCGGGCTCGGGTACAGGCAGGAAGAGTTTGACGGCTTCGGACGCTCCCTAAAAGAAAGAAGGGGGCGTATGGAAGAAGGCATCGAGATAATACAGAAAAGCTGGGAAGATGAGCCCTTCAGCATTGAGGGTAAATACTATAAGCTCAAGAACTTGAACGTAACTCCAAAGCCCGTTCAAAAACCCATACCTATATGGATCGGCGCATTCACCGAGCCCGCTATCAGAAGGGCGGCAAGGATAGGCGCTACACTATTCATACCGGCCATCGGAGTGATACCAATAGTCAAATACCTCTTCGATATGCACAGCGACCTGCTTAAAGAATACGGCAGAGACCCGGCTGACTTCGAGAAGCCGCTCGTAAGAGAAATTTATATATCCGACAAAAACGCAGACGACACGTGGGAGATAATTAAAGAACACGTCACTTATACCGCCAAAGGCTACGCATCCTGGGGCTCCATGGTAGACCGTGAGGGGAACCTGCTCACGGACCCGGACGACCCGATTCTCTACGATTTAGCGAGAGCCCAGTCAATACTCGGAACGCCTGAGGAATGTATTGACGCGATCATTCAGTATAAAGAGGAGCTCGGTATAGATAATCTTATATGCCGATTCAAATTCCCGGGCATAAGCCACGAAGAAGCTATGCGCTCGATGAAGCTCTTCGTAGAAAAGGTACTGCCGAAAGTTTCATAACTTTCTCAGGAAAAGTAGTATAATAAGCTCTCGATAGGTGACTGTAAACTATAAGAGGATTCACCATTGGACAATATGAGTAGGATCAAGAGTGCCTGGGAAATAGAGGAGAACGCTAAGGAATTTCTAGAATTCGAGCGCGCTGCCGTTCCGGGCGCGGATATGCAATTTAGTGTTATCGGCAAGATAGCCTGGCACTGGTGCGATAGCCCGACTAAAATTCTCGATCTTGGCTGCGGCGACGGGATACTCGGACGGTTCCTCCTCAAAAA
>QIHJ01000008.1 GCA_003229065.1 Candidatus Dadabacteria bacterium | reverse complement strand
GGGACGCTCTATAAACTTATTTATCTTGAGCCAGTACAATGCTCTCAAGCTTATCTATCCTGTTTTTTAACTCAGTGATCTCCGCCTGATTATCTATATCGAAAACGTACTCGAAGAGCAGGAGCCCGGGGAAGATGATCACCGTCGTAAAGATTATGCCGTATAGCGAGAGTCTCTGTATCTGCGACCATTCGAGGTCAAAGAATACGCCGTGCGCGATTCCCGCAACAGAGCCGAAAACCGATATTATTAAGAAATAAAGTATCTGTTTCTTCCATGAACCGAAATTCCTGTTTATGCTCATATTGTCTCACCCCGTTTTTGACAATATTATAGCACTCAATCAACTAGACACTTTAATTTAAAAAGAGAAAAGATATATCTTGCGAGAATAATTTGGATAAAAAAATCCCGGAGGCTGAAGTCTCAGCCCCCGGGTGAGTTTGCATTATTAATTTGAAATTAAGCAGACACTCTTCTTCTGCTGTAGAAAACTACACCAACTACACCTAGAACCGCTGCAGCAGCTATAAGACCCCATTGTGACAAGGCCGGTATCGGTTTTGATGTGAGTTGATTTATAAATTCACATGTAACATCTGCTCCGCCGCAGTTATCAAGACTTACTCCATTTTCTAAAAGAGTAACATCTATGTTCCCTATACTTTCACAGTCTATATCAAACAGTCCCCAGCCCTCAGGCACAATTTCTGTCACCAAAAGTGAACCGTTTATCGGCACGTTGAAGTTCTGGCTCGTGTCCCCAGGGACAGACAGAACAAACTCCTCTCCCGGAGTAGGAATGAACGTAAATTCTGTACCGTTTTGAGGATTTGCAATTAAATTAATATACACATCACAAAAGTTTACCGGTACACCGGCTGAAGTTGTTATAGGTTTCAGTACTATAAACCCCAGCGCAAAAATTGCAACAAATAGAAAAACACCTACAATATTCTTGATTCCTCTCATAACTTCCTCCTTTAACTTGTTCCGGTATATTTAACAGGAAATAGTGATTAAATCAAGCAATACAAGTCAATAAAGAATGTAACCGCACAGATAGAGCCTGTAAGCACTACGCAAAGCAATATTCTATCATCACACAAATTCTTCTTGACATTTTAAGTCTCATCCTTTATATTAATACTGAAACTTAAGTAACGCACTTAAATCATCCTCCATCCTCCTTTAAGAAAGAGGGAGCGGCCTCAAAAACCGCTCCCTCTTTTCGTTTATTGCTCTTCAGCCTTGATAAAATGCTGAGTCTATAGGCATATAGCCATCTTATTAACAGGCTCACGTGGCTTTATATCTGCCTATTAAGCTAAATATAACAATCAGTTATAATTACCGGGTCGTGAATGCTGAACCGAAGATACATATAATTCTCTTTTATAAATTCACCCAAATTCAGAGTCCTGAATCATTTGTCGATTCGCATATGGACTTTTGCGTATCAGAGGGCTTATTAGGGAAAGTGCTCGTTGCCAAAGAAGGGATTAACGGCTCACTCTCGGGCTCAAAAAAGCAGATAGAAAGATATAAACGGTATCTTACAGATCAGGAGCAGTTCTCTGACATTACGTTAAAGAAGAAATAAGCACCTTCAGCCCGTTTAAGAAAATGATAGTACGTGTAAAAAAAGAGATCATTCGAATGGACAAGGAGCTCGATCTTAAAAAAAGAGGGCGATACATTTCTCCCGAAGAGCTATTAGAGCTGTATGAGAGCGGAGAGGATTTTATCATGCTCGACACTAGAAATAACTATGAATCACATGTGGGCAGGTTCAAAGACGCGGTTACGCCCGATATAGAAAATTTCAGAGATTTCCCCAAGGCGCTCAAGGCATTTGAGGACAAAAAGAGTAAAAAAATCGTCACTTATTGCACAGGGGGCATCAGGTGTGAAAAAGCTACCGCTTACATGATTGCAGAGGGTTTTACCGACGTGTACCAGTTAAAGGAGGGGATAATAAATTTCTGCCAGCAATACCCCGACACTATATGGGAAGGAAAGTGTTTCGTATTTGACCAGAGGCTCATCTCCGACGTAGACCCCGATGGAGGAACCATTTCAGAGTGCGTCTGGT
>QIHJ01000111.1 GCA_003229065.1 Candidatus Dadabacteria bacterium | reverse complement strand
GACCGTAAGGGTTATTACTGCGATGGCTACAATGAATTTTAGTTTGCCTTTAAACATAAGATTATCCGAAATACCTTTTCTGACATATTAAGTCCGACTCTGAAGAGGCCTTAGCTCACGAGTTAGACGTCCCTGTTTCCTTATCAAGCTATAAATATATATTATGAGTACGATCCAAACAACTACGTGTCCCCAAAATAGGTAGTCGGTCCTGAGCGGGCGATGTCGCAGCTTGATGTTATCAATCCATATTTTTCCGGCTCCGTCTACCACTAGTGCAAGCTTTACACTCTCGGGACTGAGCCCTTTATCCACATAAAGAAGGGTCTCTGCCGACCTCCAGTCAGTAGTGCCTGACAGAGGGACTCTGGGACCGCGGGCGATTAGCTCTTCACCGTCGGGGAAAAGAACTGCCATCCGGAGATACGAGATACCCCGGGTGTCGTCAGTGGCCGTGAGGCTTTCCGAGCGTATCCTTGCGCTATAAACGAGCTTTTTATTGCCTAGGTCCCTGCCGTCTAAATCAAAAAGCATGACCTCGGTCTTCCCCTCTGCATCGATAAGCAGGGCATTTCCATTAGCAGAGTCTATCTCACCGGCATTGCTTGAGATGATATCTTGAACCCCGGTTATAGGAAATTCCAATATCTCTTCATCAGCCCAAGTAACACCCGCGCCGGCAGTGAAAATACATAATAGGAATAATGCTGTATTTAGAATGTTTTTCCGCATGATTTCTGGTTCTTCATAAAAAATTATAGCCACATAATATCTTACCCAGCATTTCAGGAACATAAACCGTTATTTATTCCTTATTCTTAAATTTTATACCCCGGCATCGCTGTGAAGCGGTCGCCTCTGTCCCCATAAAGAATTAAGATGCCTTAACGTTTTGAAGGTTTCTCAGGAAAAGAGCTGTAAGAGCTCTAGTAGCTTCAGGATTCTCCTCGATCTGAGGGAGGTTCTGAAATCGTATGGATATCGGGCTCCTCCTGATAGGGCTCGTCCAATTCAATTATCTCTTCATCTGCGACTTCAGATACAGACTCATCCGGAACAGACTCGGGCTCGGGTTTATAATCTTTTACAGAGGTGATGTACTGAATTGTAAACCCTGCCACTGACATCGCGAACCATATAATAAGAATCCGGTAGACCTCGTTCTCCGTCAGCTCTAAGATTGTGTCGGGATGAAACGGGTCGAAGTTGTTTTCAATAAAATACGCAAACCCGGTTATGACTGCCCAGGCACCACTAAGAGAGGTCGCTAAGATTATCATAAAACGCTTTATAAAGACAGCCACAATACCCGCGACGAAGGCCGATACTATAACTGTTATATATTCAGGTTCCTGATTTAGATAGCTAAAGACAGCTAGAGCAATAAGTGCGCCTGAAAGAGCTCCTATGACGAATACACCGAGAATATAAAGCACGAACATTATGCCCGCCCCAAGGAGTCCCCCCACTACAGCAGCTCCTATAGCGATTATTTCTCTCCCTTCCGAGAGCTCATACCCAATAGCGCCGGCTGCCAACGCACCCGATATAAACCCCAGAAGACCGAGAACGAACCTGAATATTTTGTACCCGAAGAAGCACCATATCGCCCCTAAAGCAATACTGATCGCTATGGATTGGTGATAATATTGAGAAGGTATGCTAAAGTCCATTTCAGGCATTAAAATTACACTATGTTAG
>QIHJ01000210.1 GCA_003229065.1 Candidatus Dadabacteria bacterium | reverse complement strand
ATCTTGTCTTCTGATTTTATCCTGCTCTCGCTCATAAACAGCATTCACTCGCGGCCCCCACTGGCATCGCTGTGATACGCTTACGAAACTTTGTCATTCCGGACCCCGACCCGGAATCTCATCTTTTTACTCTTTTCATCCTGAATCCTGTATCATGCATCTTGTATCTTGTATCATGCATCTTGTATCCTGATTTTATTCCTGCCCCGGCATCGCTGCAATGCGCTCGCCTCCGTCCCCATTATTTTCCTTCAAATAATATTTATTGTAGAGACCCGCTGCAGAACCGAGTACACTAGAGGAATCACCGGGAGAAGTAGGCGCTTCGGGAGAGTAAACATCATTCAACAGAGGGTATACGCGGGTCATTCGTATATTATCAACTCCGGCAGTTGAATATATACAAAACTATCACGCCAACCCCTTAATATATTGGAAGCATTAAAAAGGCTATGCAAAACCACACAGCGCTATTCTGGTTCAAAAGAGACCTGAGAGTAGATGACAATACAGGGCTCTACCATGCGGTGGCTGAGAATAAAGAAGTGCTGCCCGTATATATACTCGAAGACGATATACTAAGCCGCCACAAACCATCAAGCAAGAGACTCTCGTTTTTCTCGGACGCGCTCAGAAACCTGGACTCCGAGCTCAGGCGTCTGGGCTCATACCTGTATGTTGCAAGGGGAAATGCCGAAGATCTAATACCAGAGCTCATAAGGCGGCACAAGATCGGCGCAGTCTACACGAACAGGGCATACGGATTCTCGGGGGTAAAGAGAGACCTGGGAGTCGAGCATAAATGCCGCACGTCCGGAGTGATATATAAAAAATTTGAAGATACCTTCCTGGTCCCACCGGCCGAAATTGATCAGCGAAAAATATTCACCCCGTTCTATAAGCTCTGGCGCGGGAAGAATAAGAGGACCATACTCGAGCTTAACTTAAAAGAGATTAAATCCCCGGCGCTTAAAATAACTCCCGCAGGTGATATGGTACGTGATTTATCTAAAATAGAGAACACGCATTGGCCGATCAAATTCCCTGAGGCGAGACTCCCGGAATTCAATTACGAGAGCTACAAAGACAGGCGGGACCTGCCCTTTATGGACGGTACGTCTATGATGTCGCCCTACATTAGGTTCGGCGTCGCGTCCATCAGAAAAGTCTACAAGTCCGCAGTAAACAGCTCAAAGGAGCCTGATGTATTTATCTCCGAGCTCGCGTGGAGGGAGTTCTGGTACCACATAATGCACTATTTCCCCGAGACAAGGGAGCTTGAGTTTCAGGAGAAGAGACGTAACATCCGGTGGATAAATAACGAGAGCTGGTACAGCGCGTGGAAAGAAGGGAGGACCGGGTACCCCATTGTGGACGCGGGGATGAGACAGCTGAGAGAAGAAGGGTGGATACATAACCGCGTGAGGATGATTGTGGCTTCTTTTCTGACAAAGGACCTGCTCACCGACTGGAGGTGGGGCGACCGGCATTTCTTCGATCACCTGGTGGACTATGACGAAACGGTGGACATTGGCAACTGGCAGTGGGTTGCCTCCTGCGGCGCCGACCCTCAGCCCTTTAGGATATTTAATCCGCTTCTTCAATCTTCAAAGTTTGACCCGGACTGCATATATAGCAAAAAGCACATACCCGAGCTTGAAGACGTCGAGCCTGAAAAGATCCACAACCCCCTAACCTACAAGC
>QIHJ01000045.1 GCA_003229065.1 Candidatus Dadabacteria bacterium | reverse complement strand
TGCTACGATAGAGCCCATTTCAGTTACTGTCCTCGGTAATGCTGAGCGCTCCCCCGCAGCTAAGGAAATACTGGGACTCGTGAAGCGGGTCCAGGTCTCCCGTGTTCTGATAGAGCCAGTGGTGGACACATTCATGCGAGATAATATCCGTATCTCCCCCCTGAACCACGGTAATAAAACCATCCGCCGAGTAACACCCTTCCTTCAGACTATCCCCGCACTTTACGGCGTTTCCACCGCTCATCCCTCTAATCTCCGGAAGCGGGTAGTCAAACCCGCCGAGACCCATGCAGATTTTGGCCTGCACGCACTTTTCAACAACTTTTTGAGCCGAAGGATAGGTAACATCTCCATCTCCAGCAAGCGCTCCTTCGTATACTATCACTGTCGCCGGTGTAAGTTTTTTAGGACCGCATGAGACAATAGTACATATACAAATGCTCAGAATTATTAGCTCAAGTACCTTCATTGTGATCCTCCTCAGTAATCGGGATGGGCGAAAAGTCGAGCGTATCCTTTGATGCGAACAATCCCGTATAGTTAAAAGTCGATACAGTTACATCGATAAACATTGACACCAGGTTCAGCACCAGGTTTTTGCCGTCTGAGTCCCGGCCAAGAAAATAATCTTTAGTCTCGAGCACGCTTCCGATAATGCTCATCACTCGGGACTTCTTTATCTCTCCGTTCCTTATGCCTGACACAACATTCTCTACATCCAAGACAGTCTGGATGATCAAGGGAATGAGCTCAGGAGCTATCTTTAGTAACTCCTTCCACATAATTCCACCTCCAAGTTTTATGTTTTACGTTTTATGATAGGTAATTAGGGAAATTTATTTCAGATAATTCGTTTATAGTGGTCTGATCAGACGCTGTCCTTTACAGCTCCGTCCCTGTTCCTGACAAGAAGCGCAGTGAGCGCCATAGCCAGTATCAGGGTCTTGGCCTGAAGAGCTGACGATACGTCTATTCCGAATTCGGCCAGAAAGCCGAATATAAAGTCCACTCCGGCCCCGACTACACCCGAGTAGACGGCTTTATTGTAAGAGCTGTTTAGTACATTCCCTGCTTTTTCTTTAACCGTTGCCAATTAACCTCTCCCCACGCATGTAAGTATTCTGAAACCTGTCGAGCCCGTGCGAGCCTCCGTTTACGAGCCTCCTGGCCGTTCTCAAGTCCTTACTCTTAAGCGCTTTTAAAATTCGGTCTTCTTTGTTGGACAGATACACGGCAAGCGCCCGTGCCGAGACTACCGGATTTTCTATTAACTCTGGTTTTTCCTCAAGAGGCAGCTTCAGACGCTCACCGACCTCACGGAAGTTGTATCTCCCTGTAAGCTGTATGGCACCCCCTCCCCTGTACTTTTCACCGTCAGGCTTACCGTTGTTACCAAGGTCCGACCGGTCGTCGTACTTGTCGAAATAGTGTCCGCTCTGACGGCCCTCGGGAGTAGTATTGTAATGGGACATAAACTCCCTTACGGTGATATTGAAATTCCCGGTTTCGGCAGCAATCGTGCCCAGAGTCATAAGCGCCATTTCCTCGTAATCGAGCCCGTACTCATCAAGCGCCATATAAACAATCGGCCAATAACGCTTGACATATGTCTTATTCGCCTCGGGCATCAAACGTACGATAAAGTCACTTGTAAATTTTTCCAAACATGCTACATTCATCGAATTAACCTTTAAAATAAAGGGCAGC
>QIHJ01000416.1 GCA_003229065.1 Candidatus Dadabacteria bacterium | reverse complement strand
GGGGACGCTATGAATGGACGGAGATACAGGATGCGGATAAACGCCTCAAGTACCCGATTATAAGAAGGGGAGAGGGTTTTGAGATAACGGACTGGGAGGAAGCAATAACTTTCACCTCCGAAAAGTTAAACGAGATAAGCCGGGAGGCTCCTGAAACAATCGCATTTTTAACCTCGGCCGCGTTAACCAACGAAGAGCTCTTTTTGTTCAAAAAACTTGCGGAAACACTGGGGAGTAGTAAAATCGCTTCAAGCATAGGACTTGTAAACGATAAAAAGAAATTTGGCTTGCTCAGCTCGGACCCCTACCCCAATAGTACCGGTGTTAAGGACTTGGGATATCCCTACGGCTCGAACCGGGTTTCCGAGGTCGCTCAGTCTATAATGGCGGGGGAGGTTAAGGCCCTCTATACGGCCGGGATTGATATCTTTGACTATATAACAAAGGAGGATAAACCCAGGCTCAGTGAAGCATTATCAGGGCTCTCATTACTCGTAGCTCAGGATGTAAAGCTTACCGAGACGCTCAGGCTCGCGCACGTAATACTCCCCGGCGCTAGCGCATATGAAAAAGACGGCACATTTACAAACGACAGGGGAAGGGTGCAGAGAGTAAGAAAGGCGATCACACCCCCAGGCACCGCGAAAGCAGACTGGGAAATATTTTCACTCGTTGGCAGAGTAATAAGAGAGGAACTCTTCAGCTATAAAGACCCCGGAGCCGTCATGGACGCTATAGCCCGTGAATACGGGGCTTACGGTGATATATCATACGATAATATAGGGATGCTCGGAGTAAACAGATCAGGTCCGGCTTGAGGAACTAAAACTACATATGATTTATGCAGAATTAGGGGTTACACTTCTAAAAATAGGGCTGCTTTTGCTCGTTGTGCTTACGCTCGTCGCATACCTGACTCTTGCTGAGAGACGGGTGAGCGCATTTATTCAGGACAGGATTGGCCCGAACCGTGTAGGCCCTTTCGGCTTCCTGCAGCCGCTCGCTGACGGCGTTAAGTTCATATTCAAAGAAGACATAGTGCCAAAAGAGGCAAACAGGCCGTTTTTTATCGCAGCGCCCGCCTTTGCGCTCGTTACAGCCCTGATCGCGCTGGCAGTAGTGCCTATCGGCAGGGGGTTTGAAACCGATCTGTTCGGCCTTCTTCATGAGCCTCTTTTCGTTAAGCTACAGATTGCGGATATTAACGTGGGCGTGCTGTACGTACTCGCTATAGGCTCACTTAGCGTCTATGGAGTAGTGCTCGGGGGCTGGGCGTCTAACAGTAAATACTCTTTTCTCGGGGGTCTCAGGGGCGCGGCCCAAATGATAAGCTACGAACTTGCAATGGGAATATCCATACTGGGCGTTATAGCGTGGACCGGGTCGCTCAGGCTTGAAGACATAATAGAGGCACAATCGAGTTACTGGTTCATATTCCCTCAGATATTGGGCGGTATAGTGTTTATAATCGCGGCTTTTGCCGAGACCAACAGGCTCCCGTTCGATATGCCCGAGGCAGAGACGGAGATTGTCGCAGGCTACCACACTGAGTACAGCAGCATGAAGTTCGCCATGTTCTTCATGGCAGAGTACACCCACATGATAGTAGTCTCTTGTCTGGTAGTGGCGCTCTTTTTCGGCGGATGGTACCCGCTTCCCTTCGGGGGCTGGTTCGGTATAGATATAGATACACACTGGTACCTGCCGCCGATCGTATTCA
>QIHJ01000276.1 GCA_003229065.1 Candidatus Dadabacteria bacterium | reverse complement strand
AGCGGAACCAGAATAATCGAAGCTATCATATCTATCCTTTAAGAAGCTTTAATACGTCTATATTGAGAGTCTCTTTGTGCTTGTATATGGCTACAACCAGAGCGAGCCCGACGGCAACCTCTGCTGCAGCTACCGTGAGGGACATAATCATAAACACATGTCCCGTCATATCGTCCAGAGCGCGCGAGAAAGCGACGAACGCAAGGTTTGCGGCGTTAAGCATCAGCTCGAGCGACATAAGCACAATGAGTATATTCTTCCTGGTTATGACCCCGAACGCGCCGATGAGAAAGAGAATCGTGCTTAATACAAGATAGTGCTCAATGGATATAGCCAACTCAGCCGTCCCTCCTCTTTGCGATCGCGACGACACCTATTATTGCGGCTACAATGAGAACCGAGGTGAGCTCGAACGGGAGCAGATAATCGGTGAAGAGAATAGTACCTACGCCCTTGGCTGAGCCAAAGTCCACCGATTCCGTGTAATTAGTCTTTAGCCCCCTGCTGAACCCGAGGCTTGCGAAATAGCCTGCAAACAGTAAAAGCACCATGAAAACGCTTATCTTAAATTTCATGTATTTGGAATCGAATTTAAACGCTTCCGGGCGGATGTTGAGGAACATGACCGTGAATAGAAAGAGGACCATGATCGCGCCCGCATATACAAGTACCTGCACTACTGCCACAAAATCGGCGTGGAGAAGGACGAAAAGTACCGCCGTGGAAAATAGGGTAAGGACCAGGGAAACGGCGCTGTAGACAGGGTTACTGTGAGTTACCACAACGATTGCTCCAGCTACAGCGAAGGACGAGAATAGGTAAAAAACGACTGTTTCCAAGTTTTAAAAAACCTCCGAATAATATAGGGGAAATTATTTCAGATTACGGGTTAAGAATTATATTTGGAATGGAGGGATAGTCAACAGGATGCAGGATACAGGATGAAAAGATTGTTTAACCACGAATGGACACGAATTAACACTAATAAAGGGGTAAGAAATAAAAGGTAAAAGATAAAAGATGAGACCCTGAAACAAGTTCAGGGTGACAAGATGTAAGACGAGATTCTTCGCTTTGCTCAGAATGACAACATACTACAAATCCCCCCTTTATTTTGGTTTCAGTAAGTTCTGTCCGGTACTGGAGTAACTCTGGTAACTTTGTTCGAAGGAGAAAAAGCAAATACAACAGCTAAATCCCTCTCGGTCTCCCTTTTTTTAAGGGAGATGGATAAGGTGAAAAAATTAGAGGATAAGATTCTTCGTCACTTCGCTCTTCAAGAATGACCGCAAAAGACAACTAATCCTCCCTAACCCTCCTTTGCAAAAGGAGGGGATAAAAAGATGAGATTCCGGATCGGGGCCTGTGCTGAACTTGATTCAGTATCCGGGATGACCCGACTTCGCCAAGGCTACGTCGCGGCAAGCAACGACTAATCCCACCCACCCCAATTGTGGTGCTATCAAGTTAAGCCGGTATAGGATATGATAAATAAATTAAAATTTCCCCTTTAGAAAAGATATAAACATGAAAGTACCGCTAATCACTAAAATTGCGATTGTTTTGTTTGCCGGCATGTTTTATGTCCAGGGCAGCTTTGCGGAAAGCTTTTCCGACAATCTTACAAACCATGTAAGCGGCGGTGCGAACATAATTTTTAGAAATGAGCTGTGGAACACCTTTCAAAGACAGGATTCAGACACAGAGCGCACCTATGATTTCTTCCT
>QIHJ01000063.1 GCA_003229065.1 Candidatus Dadabacteria bacterium | reverse complement strand
ATAGCGCCATCAAGTCAAAAGTATCGACGTCCTTAGTCATTTCCAGGAAGGATTCATAAGTATGCTTAAGGTCGGTCGATTTATGTACATTCTCGGCAATCGCGCTAAGTACCGATAGGTTCTGGTTTCTTTTTTCAAGCTCCTGTGTCTGCTTGGCTCTTGCAATAGCAATTGCTATCTGGTCTCCGATAGTAGTGAGAAGCTCGACCTCTCTGCTAGTGAATTTCTCATCTTTATACCTGGCAAACCAAATAACGCCGATCGCTTTTTGATCGAGCATCACAGGGACGCCGAGCACGCCGTGATAACCCACTCGCTTACCCGCGGGACCTATGGGATGTTTTAGTATGTCCTCAACGTTTAAGATCTCGCCCGACCGAATCACCTTCCACGTGATCCCCTTTCCGTAAGGTATGCGTGATGCGTTCTTGATATAGTCTTCGGGGAAGTTACGCTGAGCCTGGAGCACGGCTTCATTTGTAGCTTCATCGACAAGATAGATTAATGCCATATCCACTTTTTCGACCTCGACCACCAAATTAAGCGCGGTGTTATAGATTTCCTTTAGGTCGTTTGATTTATGCACAGCTTCAACTATGTTAATTAAAACGCCTAAATTCTTGTCTATTATGTCTGCGAGTTCTTTGGACCCGGGGTTACTCATATCGTTTTTCCACTTTGATAAGTATACTTTTTTTTTAGAATATTTTGCAAGTCTGAGGCGTAAAACTAACCTCAGACATGCTGCGATTGAACGATTGAGGTAGAATAATAAGAGATATTGCGTCAACAATTTAAAGTATAAGGGGGTAATTTGATAAAATGAGCCGATTCCGCCTATCAGTTACAGGAGCTGTGGTGTTCTTATGCTTGGTTTTGGCAGCCGGGCCCCTGTTTTCGGTCGAGGGTAATGAAAAGCCCCAAGAGAGCGCCACAAGCATAAAGCAAATAAGTGCTAAGGACGCAGCTTCACTCATAGAAAAGAATATGAATAACCCGGACTTTGTAATTTTGGATGTAAGGACTCCCGGAGAGTATTCTGACGGACATATAGAGAACGCTCTAAATATTGATGTGAAGTCCGAATCTTTTAGGGAAGAAGCCGTGAAGCTCGACACCGGGAAAACGCATCTTATACACTGCCGTTCCGGCAGTAGGAGCGCAAGAGCCGGAGCTTTGATGGAAGAGCTGGGATTTGCAGATATTTACGATATAGAAGGCGGCTTTGTCGCCTGGGAAAATGAAGGCCGTCCGGTAACGAAGTAAGACTATTCATGAGCGTATTAATAACGATGCATCTTTCCTGATTTATATCGGATTTCTGTGTAAATGGGTTTGCCAACGCTACCCGGGGGAGTTATATTAGGCGCACGCCAGGCAGGTTATACCCGAAGAAAGTTGCAATTAGAATACGTAATGTATAACAACATCAGACTCAAAATCGGCATAACGCTCTTTTTAGTACTGCTCTTCTCTTTCTTTTACTTCATGCGCAACTCCTGGAGCCCGAACTCCAGGACCCGTGTAGCGCTTGCGCTGTCCATGATTGAGGACGGCACTGTGAATATAAATAAGTACGAGTAACTAACGGAGGGACTTCTACCGGTCCCCGCCACCTGGTGCCCATAATTCCTTTCCTGTGCCTGCCGTTGGCGCTCTTATGGTCAGGCGCACGCGCCTGGCTCAAGTATACGCTATCGGGGCTATTTATAGTAAGCTTTTTAATTACACTTATGGCGGCCT
>QIHJ01000116.1 GCA_003229065.1 Candidatus Dadabacteria bacterium | reverse complement strand
TGCGGTAGCAGGGAAGATAAACCGGGGGATTGTGGAGTTTATGGAGAGGAAGAAGATCAACAATATACAAGAGTTAGTAGGAATTAGCAATACTAAGTAAAGTTTTCCCTTAAGTTTTAAACCCTTCTATATAAGACGCCTTAAATCCTGTAATGCGCGTTAATTTTGACATATTCGAACGTAAGATCGCTCGCTATTACAAATGAGCTCGCTTTCCCGCTTTTTATATTTAGTGTGACCTCGAATTTGGGGTTTTTCAATATCCTCTTTGCTTTTTTCTCATCCATAACCTCTTTTGAATTGCTAAGCACTTTATGCTCACCGAAATAGAGGTCTATCTTGTCTGGATCGAATTTTACGCCTGCCCTGCCCGCTGCAGCCACAATCCTGCCCCAATTGGGGTCTTCCCCGAAAAAAGCGGTCTTCACGAGGAGCGATGTTCCTATCGTGCGCGCTATCCTCTCCGCCTCTTTCTCAGTCCTTGCGCCCCGGACTATTATCTTTACAGTCTTCGTGGCCCCTTCGCCGTCCGCTACGATCATCTCGGCTACTTGTGTTGCCGCCTCCGTAAGAGCCTTCTCAAATTTAGTATATTCGGGTCCCGTCTCAGGTATCGTCCGATTGCCCAGACATCCACTCGAAAGTAAAAGCACCGTGTCATTAGTAGAAGTGTCTCCGTCAACTATAATTTTATTAAAGCTGTTACTAACCGCGCTCGAAAGCGCTTTTGATAGAGCCCTTTTACTCAAATTTATATCTGTCAAAATGTAGCAGAGCATAGTCGCCATATTGGGCGCTATCATCCCGGCGCCCTTTCCTATCACTGCGATGGTACCGGTCTTACTGCCGAGCTTTATATGAGCACAAGCGTACTTCGGGAATGCGTCTGTTGTCATGATACCTTCCGCAAAATCCTTGAAACCGTCTTCCCTGAGCTCCTTAATCAGCTTCGGGAGAGCTTTCTGTATCTTATCTACAGGCAACCGTCCCCCTATTACACCCGTGGAAGAAGGTATAACAAGCTCCTCTCCTATCCCCAGCAGGTTTGCCAGACTCTTTGATGTAAGTACCGAATCTTTGTAGCCCAGCTTGCCGGTAAAAGCGTTTGCGATACCGCTGTTTACTAGCACTGCCTGGCATAGTCCGCTTTTTATTCTTTCCATTCCCAAGATAACCGGAGGCGCTTTAACTATGTTCTTTGTAAAAACGCCTGCTGCCATCGCCGGGGTATCGGAATAAATTAGCGCAAGGTCTTTCTTACCATTATTTTTTACTCCTGACGACACTCCGCCGGCCAGAAATCCAGGGACTTTAATCACCGGAACCTTAATCATATCGTGAGCTCCTCTATGAACCTGCTGGATTTAAGTTCTTTTTCCGTATGATACTCGGTGAACTTGGTGAATAGTTTTATATATTTAAGTACCTGAGACAAGTATACGTCCATCGAACCCCTGTCTTCTAAAAATCCCCTGGATATAAGGGAGCTATTCTTATGGGTGCTGCAGCCTCCGCAGACCGCCCCTCCCCTCTTGATGCTGAAGTATGAATCCCCCGGAATGCCGCTTCCGCAATCTACACAGCTCCCGAGGTTGGGCTCGTATCCCGAAAGGGTCAATGCGTCTAGCTGATAACAGAGCACCAGAGGGAGTACGTTTTCTTTTGAGTCGAGCCCGCTTAGCGTCTTTATCAAGAGTGAGAAAAGCTCTTCGTTGGGTGTTTCCTGGGGCAGTACGGCGTCTGTATACTCGAGCAAATAACTCCCCCATGTAAA
>QIHJ01000179.1 GCA_003229065.1 Candidatus Dadabacteria bacterium | reverse complement strand
ATTTCGGGGTGTGGCACTTACCTCTCGACCCTGGTCAGCTCTGAAAGACAGGGGAGAGTCCTGGGTAACAATCTAGCTATTCAGGTCGGTGCCGAGTCCATAGGCGCCGCAGCCGGGGGTTTTCTTGCAGCGATACTCGTACCTTTGCCAATCCTCGTTTTCGGAGTAGCTTCTATTTTGGGCGGGCTCTTGCTTATAACATACAAAAAACCAACTAATAACAATTAAAACTACTAAGGTACTATTAGAGTGGGAATTGAAGATAGTTTGACTTATGATTTAGCCTGAAATGAATCAAAGGGATCAGTTGTTTATAAGGAAGGTGCTTGATGGTATCAATAAAGTTAATGGACAAATTTAAACCGCTTCTATTATTCAGCTTGTTTTTATTAAATATAAGCTGCTTTACCCTCTCTGATCAGCAGGGGGTCGACAATCTTTGGAGGGAGGAAACAAGGACAAATAAGATAGAAGAAGGCAAGACGACCCAGAGCGAAATAATTGAGCTTTTCGGCCCGCCCTCGCAAATCATAAATCTTGATCCGGGGGTTGTATTCTATTATCTGCTGCAAGAAAAAAAGGGAAGAGGCATGTTTCTTCTACTCTTTAACTTCAAAGACGAGCAAGTGAGTTATGACAGGGCAATCTTTTTCTTTGATAAAAAAGGCATTTTGACTGACTACGGTTTTAGCGTGGAAAATATTGAGAGAAAATAGCTCGCCGATACCTTGGTCGTGCATATTATTACTTCTTATAACAGGACTTTGCTCGTGTACCGCAATATCTAAAAAGATAGACACAGAACGCACGCTTGACGAGCGCTCATTCATACTCTCGGAAACCCACTATAGGGAAGTAATCAGCAAGATAGGTCCGCCCTCCAAGCTCAGTAAATATAATGATGGATTAGTTTTTCTCTATGAATCGATAGATATCAAAGAAAGGCAGCTTGGCTTGAATTTTAATTATAATATATTCAGATGGCTTAAATTCTCATATGCCCGGGGAGTCGCAGAGAGGGAAACGCTTCTTCTGATATTTGGCAGAGATGGGTATTTGATTGCTAAGAATTATAAAGAGCTCATAGAAAATCTGGGGAGCGGACAGGCTGTTAGTTTCCTTGTAAGCATAGAGTCGCTTGTCGATTCTTCTAGCCTGGAAGGAGAGCCCGCTTCGCTTACGTGGGGGTCGAGCCTGCTTAAGCCCTTGCCGGAGGCGTTAAATTACCCGCAAAACCTGGGGACAGGCGAGTCTGGTATCGAGCAGCTGGGAGCGCCCGATAGCGTCGGCCAGCATACTCTGGAATTGGCTGAATGAACGGCTTGAAAAGCGGGAAGCGTCCACGGGGTGTTTTTAAACCTGTAAGAGACTACAGAACATTAAAAGAAGAAATTGCAGATAAATTTCTTTGACACACCACCCGAAGCTCAAAAAGCGAAGGGTGGTGGAGGCGCCGGGAATCGAACCCGGGTCCGGAAAAGAGACTCACAAGGCCTCTACATGCGTAGTCTATTTTTTAATCTCGCCGTGAAGTTACCAATAGACAGGGTTTCCACCGCCAGCTCGTGATAGTGTCTCGTCATCAGGCGTCACGTGCGGCGCCCTCAGACCAGTCCGTTGAGTCGTCGGCTCATTTAAACCCACGGACGAGGTAGTCATTTTCGGCACTTGTGTGTGCTCCGCCAGTTTAACGAGTTAGCAGAAGCTCGGCATGCAGCACAAGCTATCCCATTCCCCGTCGAATCCAGTTCGCCCCCATATATACTAGAGTACGATTCAAGATACACATCGAATGTAGATATAATAATTTTACACTATAATACAGCTAATTACAGGTGTTAATAGCGGCGCTTCTTTATGGCCCTTTCCATCTCGCGGTCGGCCTCGCGCTTCTTTATGTCATCGCGCTTATCGATCACTTTCTTACCCTTTGCAAGCGCAATCTCGACCTTTGCCCTGCCGTTCTTAAAATACATCTTCACAGGAATCAGCGTATAACCCCGTATCTGCGTCTTCCCGATCAGGCGCTTAATCTCGTGCCTGTTCAAGAGCAGCTTCCGGTCGCGGCGGGTCTCGTGGTTCATAATATTTGCTTGCTCATACGGGGCGATATAGCTGTTGATCAGGAACACTTCCTGGTTCCTCAGCATCGCGAAGCTCTCCTTGATGCTCGCCTGGCTCGTGCGAAGCGACTTTACCTCGGAGCCCCTTAGCTCGAGCCCCGCCTCAAAACGATCTTCAATATCATAATCGCGCCTCGCCCTCGGGTGCGTACAAATCACCTTTTCCATAGCCTTAATATAATAACTACCGGAGGGAAATCAATCAGGACATGACATTGTATGTGCAAAGGAAGGATGGGTGTATTGTGTTTTTGAGAGGGAATACACAGTAACCACGAATATTTTTTTATTACCCTCCTTAGGAAAAGGAGGGATTTGCAGTCACTGCGAGCGAAGCAGCCTGCCGCGTCGTAGCTTTAGCGTAGCCGGGCGGCAATCCCCATCAATAAAGCACCTAAGCTCCCATCTTGTCATTCCTGCGAAAGCAGGAATCCATATCTT
>QIHJ01000344.1 GCA_003229065.1 Candidatus Dadabacteria bacterium | reverse complement strand
GATGGAATAAAGCTCAGAAGCTCTTTTATAGTTTCAATACAGTCTTTGTCGTCTTCTGCCGCAAAGTGGGCAACGCCGCTCTTTGAGTTATGGACCATTGCTCCCCCGAGCTCCTCGGAGTTTACCTCTTCGTGTGTGACCGCTTTAATGACGTCGGGGCCCGTAATAAACATATAACTCGTATTCTTCACCATTAGGGTAAAATCCGTTATTGCAGGTGAGTACACTGCACCCCCGGCGCAAGGGCCCATAATTGCAGAGATCTGCGGCACCACTCCCGAAGCCAGAACGTTCCTGCAGAATATATCCGCATATCCGGCAAGGCTCTCCACACCCTCCTGTATCCTGGCTCCCCCTGAGTCGCTGAGACCTATAAGCGGCGCGCCTACTTTCATTGCCAGGTCCATCACCTTGCATATTTTCCTTCCGTGCTCCATTCCCAGCGAGCCTCCGAACACGGTAAAATCCTGTGCGTAAACGAATACCTGCCGGCCCTCCACTTTGCCGTACCCCGTAATCACACCGTCCCCGGGGATCTTCTTATCCTCCATTCCAAAATCGCTACAGCGGTGTACGACAAATTTATCAAGCTCAACGAATGTGTTTTTATCGACTAATAGCTCGACCCTCTCCCTCGCGGTCAGCTTTCCGGCGTCGTGCTGCTTCTTGATTCTGGCCTCGCCACCGCCCTCTGCGGCCTCTTTCTCTTTTTGCTCTAATATTTCTATTTTTTCCTTCATTCTCAGCTCCTTTGAAGGCAATTCGGAATCCAAAAATCTACTACGTAATACTACAGTTGGCAAGTTGTTTGATTTACTAGGGCGGGTGCGATTGAACTTTACATATGCTCTCATAAACTCTCGTAATCAATAAAATGGCAGACTTAGTTAGCCTCGCTGATCTCTTTCCAAATATTAAGCACCTGACTCTTCGTCGCCTCTGGGCTCCCGGAATTGTCGATAATAAAATCTCCGTGCTTCTCTTTCTCGGCACTAGGCATTTGGGAGCTTATCCGTGAAAGCGCTTCGTCTCTCGTATATCCGTTCCTCTCCATTAGTCTCTCAATCCGGGATTCTTCATTTGCACTCACAACAATAAGGCTCTGGACTATTTCCCGGAGCCACCCACCCTTTTCCACAATCAGTGCGGCCTCGATTATAACTATACGGTTTTCCTCATTCCTAGTGCTCTCAATAAGCTCTTTTATCTCTTCAAGTATCTTAGGGTGCGTAATGTCATTTAGCAGGCACCTCTTATCATCATCGTTAAAGACAATCTCCCCTAGTTTCTCCCTATCGACGGCACCTTCGGAGTTTAGAACGCCGCTTCCGAATTTTTCGACTATTTCCTTCCAAGCCGGTTTTTGAGGCTCTACAACGCTTCTGGCTACACGGTCGGCATCGATGATCTTTGCTCCGAGCTTCTCAAACATATCTGCGACGGAGCTTTTTCCCGATGCAATATTCCCTGTAAGCCCTATAATCTTCACAACTGGTATTTTAAGCGGTGGGTAATTGGGTTTCAAATTATAGTTCCACAATATCAGTCGAAGTAGGGTGCTAAGGAGTGAAACTTGATTAAATTTAGATTTGGGTATAATTAGTATTTAAAGTTCGCATCTGCGAACGGTTTGGGGACAGAGGCAGTGGGGACGGACCGGAGGGCGAGGCTCGATCTGGGGGTATAAAAACAAGCAGCCGCGAGTGAATGTTCTTCATGTGCGAGAGCAGGGTAAAATTAGAAATAAGGAGAGCAACATGGCGAAAACAGTTGAAGATATTAAGAAAGTAGGCGTTGTA
>QIHJ01000442.1 GCA_003229065.1 Candidatus Dadabacteria bacterium | reverse complement strand
TTCTATTACATGGTCGCCGTTTCTGGAGATGTCGGCTCCCGGCTGGACTGTGACGTCGTCCTGCAAGTTGGTCGTGGTGATACCGTTCGGGTCGTTACCGTTACAGACTACTACCTCACCGCCTCCGGGTGTCGCGCCTGTAACCACGCACTGAGCGAAGCTTGCTTGCGAAAATAAGAGAGTTAAAACAAATACACCTGTCAGAAATACTGAAATATAAAGTAAATTTCTCATGCTCTCCTCCTTATGGAGTGTAATTGAGATGAAATCTTACCATATATTGAAAGTGGATTATAGTTTTCCGCCGCTCTTTGGTCAAGCGGCAATAAAAGAGCTTATTTCCACTAGCTTCTTAATGGGGAGCTCTACCTTAAACAAAGCTACAAGATCTATTCTGTTACCGGACAGAACTTACTGAAACCAAAACAAAGAGGGATTTGCAGTCATTGCGAGGCTCTGAAAGAGCCGCGGCAATCCCTATCAACCCCGGCACCAAAGTAACCCGCACATCCTGCATCCTGTATCATGTATCCTATATCGTGCATCGCTTCCCCTCCCAACTTTGAAACCTTTTCCGTTTTAAAGCGTTTATATCTATAAATTCCATATTCGGAGGTAGTACATTGAAAAGATACATAGTTTTGCCACTTTTGTTAGTTTTAGTAATGTCCGCTTCGGCTTTCGCGAAGCAGGGTCACGGGAAAGGTGTTTGGAAATGGTGGGAAAATGAGAAAATTACCCAGGAGATAAACCTCACAGAGCAGCAGTCAGCAGAGCTTGAGAGAATCTACGAATCTTATGAGCCCCGTCTTGAAGAGCTCGGCGGCACATATAAAGAGAAAAAGACTGCCTTTTACGACACGATGTCAAACGCGGAAGCTCCCCGCGCGGAAGTGCTCAGTACTTTTGATGCGATGTCTGAAGCCGAGTACGACGCTCAAAAGGTTAAGCTCGATATGAAGCTCGATATGAGACAGGTTCTTTCACCCGAGCAAATAAACAGCGTAAATGACACTATAAAAAGCTGGCGAGAAAAACACCACGAAAAGTACCAAGAAAAACACGATAAGTAGTAACACTAGTTCCTATCCTCTTTTAATCCCTTCCCCCTTGAAGGGGGAAGGGTCTGTACAAGTAAAGACCTGTGCTCTCCTACCGATGCAACGAAGCTCGGAGAGTTGCTCTGGCAAAGGACATAACTTTCTGAAACCAAATATACAGAGGGAAGAATCTATAAGGGTTCCCCCCCTTTTCCAAAGGGAGGTTAGGAGGAATTTGTGATTATGTTTATTTTAATTCGGAAGACAAAATCTCCCTATTGTTTTGGGTTCGGCAATTTATGTCCGTATAACTATATGGGCTTTGCTCAAGAGAGTCCTGCTCCTCGCTCGTTCGAAAAGGCTTAGGGTTAAATGAAACTTCATATTACAGTCTCCCTTCAGACCACTTCTTTATAATCTCCTTATCCTCCACTGAGAGTTTTGCCTCAGGGTGCAGTAAAACGTAATACCAGAGCGGCATATGCCCCTCCTCCACCTCTTCCCATATCTCTTCTCGGTTATCCATTCTTTCCTCTGCGTTATATGAACTCCATTCCGAGAAATTGTACTCCTCTCGGGCATCGTTCACATCATAAGCCACGAGCCACGACGCGGGTGCCACCCTTGAGTACCAGGGCCATACCACCTCATTTGAATGACAGTCATAGCACGAAGTCTTAAAGACCTTCATCACGCTCTCAGGCGCATCTATCTCCCCCGTTACAGGCGGATTGGTTTTCTGCACAGGAATAAATTGGATTACT
>QIHJ01000123.1 GCA_003229065.1 Candidatus Dadabacteria bacterium | reverse complement strand
TAAGAAAATTGCCCCTGTTTCTTAGCAATATAGGTGTCGATAGATTTCATTTGTTCATCCTCCGGGAGAAACTTATGTTATAGTGAAGCAGATTTAAATCGTATAATACCATAATTAGAGAAAAAATGTAGCTTTTTAATTAGTCACTATTAAATTATAGAAACCCAATCCCACGCACCCTGAGCCTGTCGAAGGGTGAAGCATTTGATATAACACTGGATTTAGTTAAGTACTATCTACTAACGAAATGCCATCTATCACTAGTTAAAGTTACATATATATTAGCGTGTTGCAATCAATCTCTTCGCATACAAGCGCCCCGCCAGGGCCTTCCTTGCACACCTTCCACGATTTCTTTGCTTTAGCTCCGGTTCCAGTTATTTCTGTTACCAGTGTGACAGGGACATTTTTCCCTTTTGCGTTCTTGATAATATATTTGGCAGATGATTTCCCGTTATACGTGATGTAATACTTGTCGCCTGACTCCTTGTCGGTATAAATGAGTGTTCTACCTTTACGAAAAGACATTTTCTTCGTAATCGGGCGCAGATCGCCTCTGGTAGTAATCTTAAATTTCGACATCTCCGCCGCATCAACCTTTTTGACCTTATTAGTCAACTTAACGTCTTTGCTCTTTTGCCTTATCTCTTGGGCAATACCCACGCTCGCTATAAACAAAAATACACACGCCAAAGCTGTTATTCTTTTCATAGCTCCTCCGTAAAAATGTTTTTTTGATGAATACCCCTGCTAGTTACATTTACATTCTGCCTAAGCTCCAGGGGCTTTGTCAAGCCCCCGGAAACTGTATAGGATTTAGAGCTAGATTTCTGCACCAGATTCTTTAATTAAGTGTCCGAAGTGCATCAAGATTTTCCTGTATAGTGCATCCTGAATCCTGCATCCAACGGAGTCTTTACTTCCCAAAACTTAACGGAATAGTAGCCTGAGTATAGAACCAGTCGGCCTGAGTCTTCTCTTCAAAAACAACTTCAACCCCTCGTCCTCCGAAGAAATGTGAATATCCGATCTGAAAGTATAGGTGCTCAAGAGCTTTTATACCCAATGTTATGTCTACTTCCCCTCCCAGAAATCTCTCTATATCATTTCCCTCAGCGGGTTGTCTGAATGCATATCCGAATACGGAATCGTTAAACGGTCCCGCGCCTCCAATCCATACCTCTTCGTCTGAGGCAAGCCATATCAGATGGCCGTCTATTCCCAAGTTTACTCTTGGATGAGGCTTTAGAATAAATTGTGAATATACGTCAATTAAATTGCTCAGTGCGCTGGCGTCCAGATGACCGTACCACTTGTGGTTTGTTGGAACCATGTTAAAAAATGTGCCGTTAGTAGAGTCGTCCGGGTCGCCGTCCCCCGACGCATAAGCCAGTCCCAGCCTCAGCCAGGGTTTCCAGGGAGTTTTTGTGAATTGGTATCCGATCTCAGTGATAAACGCGAGCGCCCTCTGGCTTCGAGTGCCCCAATCCCCCAGTTGAAAGGCGAACCACAGCATCGTATCGAGCTCACCCCCGCCCATGGGGTATGCTCCGACTATGCTGACTCCGGTACTGTTTATCTTAAGGCTGTCGCCTGCAAGGGTTATTGCGGGAGCCCTGTCGTCGAAGTAAAAATAATTGAATAATTGAAACTGTGTATTCGCTAAAAGCACGTCTTTTTTAACTCCATAGTCCGTCTTCAATATCGAAGCCGCCGAATGTCACATTGGCTCCCATCAGGTTCAGATTAAAATTTTCATTATCCCAGCCCCCGCTGCCGCCGTCAAAGCGCCTCCCAACCAGAGTCCAGTCCCAATTACCTATCAGCCTCTCCGACAGCCTCGTATCTATCAGCCAGTTAAGTTTCGGAGCATCTTTGTATAGTACCTGTCCGCCGTCTTTAAACCCCATTCTTCCGCCTTTCAAATAAAAACCTTTTATATCCTTAAGGTGAATGTAGGCCTCGAGGAACTGAAAATTCCCGGGATTCACCCTTTCGTCGCTCGCGTTGTAGTATTGAACCCCCGGTCCGAAGGCTCCGTTATCAGGGAGGTTTAATGCCTGTATTACCTGTAATTTTAGATGTAGTTGTATATGCTCCCAATCAAGATCAACATACGGCCTCGCTCGAATCAGGAAGAAATCATAGGTGCGCTCTGTGTCTGAATCCTGTCTTTGAAAGGTGTTCCACAGCTCATTTCTAAAAATTATGTTCGCACCGCCGC
>QIHJ01000021.1 GCA_003229065.1 Candidatus Dadabacteria bacterium | reverse complement strand
GGCTACAAATATCTCTGCCCCGTAGGTCTGCATGGGGATTGCGGATTGA
This sequence comes from Candidatus Dadabacteria bacterium, assembly GCA_003229065.1. GTDB lineage: Bacteria > Desulfobacterota_D > UBA1144 > Nemesobacterales > UBA2774 > UBA2774. Next base: position 1,767 of record QIHJ01000021.1, on the reverse strand, counting down.
AACGCTATAACAAGCCCTACCAGGAAATTCACGAGAGCTATGATGAGAACAGAGTTGGCGCCAAATTTTTCTGAGGTAAGCAGCACTTCCTGCCATCTTATCTTTAAGGGGTGCATTGCGGCTTTTATAAGCGCCACGGTTAGCTTTCCCATAAATTCTATATGTATCCTAAGCTCTTCCCAGAAATTAAACGACTCTTTTCCAAGTGCCACAACCGAACTGTCTTTGTGCTCCTGTGCCGATTCATCTTCTTTGAAGTCCTCTGGGTCGAACAGATCGTATAGTTTTTCCAGCTCGGGCGATAGTCCCTGAATACTATAGACGCCGCCCTGTTTTTCCTGCTGCAAGCGGAGCTTGATGAAAAGCGCTATGCCTGAGGCGTCGCAGTACTCAACGCCGCCTGCGTCAACTATGAGGTTTGCGGGTTTGGCGCTCGTGAGGGCATTTACTGATTCAGTCCATGCGCTTGCGGTGGTGTAGGCGTCCAGACGGCCGTTAATTTTTACTCGAAGTGTGTTATTATCCTCGGATAGGGTTTGGACTGATGCTGTGCTTGTGCCGGTTTGATTCGTCATTTTATGGTTAAATTATAATCCCCGGATCGTGTTTCGCACTCACGTTGGGTTAAATAATAACCTCCGAATCGTGCTTTGCACACTCGTCCGCCCACAGGAATATTATAGAGCTAAAAGACTTAAAAATGCCACATGTAAATATTGAGTCAGATTAACATAGAACAGTAAAGTGAGTCAATTTCTACATTTCCTCCCCCCTGCGTGGGGGGAGGGAAAATAGGAGTGAGTAAATTGTGAGAGAAAATAGCTCTTTAATAAGAAATCTGGACGCTATTTACTATGCCGAGGTGTTTTTGGTATGCGCGGTGTCGTCCATACTGGTAATACGCCTGTTCCTTCATTTGACAGGGTACCCCCAGATAGGCAACAGCACCCTCCACATCGCTCATATGCTCTGGGGCGGGCTCTTGATGCTTGTAGCGATAATTATGCTCCTGTCCTTTATCGGCCGGAGTATAGAGCTCTGGGCCGCTATACTCGGAGGCGTGGGGTTCGGGACGTTTATCGACGAGGTGGGTAAGTTCGTCACGAGTGACAATAACTATTTTTTTGAACCCTCAGTAGCAATTATGTACATAGTGTTCGTTCTTATCCTGCTTTCGGTGCATACCATAAAAACCGGATCGACTTTTACGAAAAGGGAGTATCTGTTAAACGCCGTCAAAGGGCTTGAAGAGGTCGCGCTTAAAAACCTGGATACAGAAGAGAAAAGAGAGGTGCTCGAATATCTCTCAAAAAGCGACCCGGACGATCCCCTGACAAACGCCCTCAGAAAGCTCGTTTCGGATACGAAGCCCCTTCCGGTTGACGAGCCGGGATTCTACACCCGCATAAAGACTTCATTCAGCAGTTTCTACACGCGAATTGCGGCGAGCAAGTACTTTAGGCTCGGTATTACTATATTTTTTATCGGCAAGTTGATCATAACCCTCTCGTACGTGGCAATTTTTACAGTCTTTATGGGTATCGGCAGAGAAAAGCTCCTCAATTTCAGGATCTTCGAATATACCGCGAATAGGCTTCAGGGCCTGACATTCGTAGATATCGCGCAGATATTTTCGTCGCTGCTTTCCGGCGTGTTCGTCCTGCTCGGGGTTTATTTATTAACAAAGTCCAGGCTTTCCGCTTACCGGATGTTCGAGCGCTCGGTGCTGGTGTCCATACTGCTCACTTACGTGTTCATATTCTATAA
>QIHJ01000300.1 GCA_003229065.1 Candidatus Dadabacteria bacterium | reverse complement strand
GGGGTGAGGTTCACCCTTGGGGCGTTACACAGCCTCGAGATAGGGGCTAACCTGAATTATCTGGATGTTGAGGACTCGCACCTCATCCAAAGGAACTCCGATTTCGGCGACATAGAAATGGGTCTTAAATTCAGGTTTCTGGACGAAGGCCAGAATTTTCCGTTCTCACTTGCCTATCAGGGCGGGGTGACTATTCCCACAAATAGCGACGCTCTTTGGATAGTTGAGCCCGGCGGGCTAATTCTTACTAAAGACTTCACCGATGAGTTCTCAATGGATGCTGATTTTGTATTCGGAATTATCGAAGACGACGCCTGGAGCTTCGTCTCAGAGGTCGGTTTCGGCTACTTCGTAACACCCTGGCTTCAGCCTGTGGTAGAGGCGGCATACGCCTTTGAGGACCTTGACGGTGAGGACAATATACAGATCATTAATATTACGGCGGGATTCACCTCGCCTGTTACTGACTGGCTTACAATTATTATGGGCATGACTCCTGACGTTTATACAAAGAATACGGATGAGCAGGTAATACTTTCAGCCGCATTTACATTTCTATTCTAGTGTTGTAATGGGTCTTGACAGTAGTCCGTATAGCCAATACACTATTTTTAGTCATGCCTAAAATATGATTTAGGAGATTTTAATAAAGACTTGTGGGTGAGTATAAATATCGCGTGAGTATCTAGGTTCTTGAGACGGGAAAATTAAAAATGGGAGACGCTCAATGTACACGGAATCCATAGAGAATTATTTAAAAACCATATTCGAGATACAGAAGGAAACCGAGAAGGTGACTACGAATTCTATCTCAGAGAAATTGGGCGTAGCGCCGGCTTCCGTTACAAGCATGATGAAAAAGCTCTCGGAAAAGAAGCTTATCACTCATAAGCGCTACCAGGGTGTGAAGCTCACCGGCCCCGGGCAAAAGATAGCTCTTGAGGTGATACGCCATCACAGGCTTGTCGAGCTCTATCTGGCCGAAGCGCTGGGAGTTCCGTGGGACCAGGTGCACGACGAGGCGGAGAAGTGGGAGCATGTTCTATCAGAGGACCTGGAAGACCGTATGGACAAGGCGCTCGGATACCCTACCAGAGACCCGCACGGCTCGCCGATACCGAGCCGGGACGGGACTTTGATAGAGCTTGAGTCCATTCCCCTGGTCGAGCTGCAACCGGGTCAGTCGGGGGTAATAGCGGAAGTCAGCGACCACGACCCCGATTTGCTGAGATACGTGGGCAAGATGGGCCTGTACCCGATGACCAGGGTGGAAGTGCTCTCGGTCGAGCCTTTCAGCGGGCCGATAACTATAAAAGTCGAGGATTCGAGCCACATATTGGGCTCTCAGGCTGCGCAGTATGTGTTCGTTACAGACGTTGAGCCCGGACGCTCGGAGCTCACATGATATTTAGTCGTATAAGCATATATTAAGTGGAATATAGGACGATGAATCTAAAAAAACTTTTGATAAATATGAAGACAATATCTCTCCTGCTTATCATATTAATAACTATGACGGCAATAAATAAAGCTGATGCCCATATAGTGACAGAAGAGCCGTGGCACCCTGTGGCAGGGGCATATCTCAGGGCTGTATTCTACATCAATCTAAAGCCTGTGGACTGGGAGCTCATCGCAAGCGAGTACAGTGAGCCGATCGGTGAGCCCGGATATGAAAGTAAAACGGTCTATGAGTTGATTGCCGGGACAGACGCTTACTTTAAAACTAACCGTGCAGAAGAGATTCGTAAGGCGGTTGCTGATAAAGACTCACAGGCCCTTTACGAATCGTCCACGCGCGCCCTTACTCAGTACATAAGCT
>QIHJ01000140.1 GCA_003229065.1 Candidatus Dadabacteria bacterium | reverse complement strand
CTTTTTTTGTAGGAAGGGAAATCCGTGTTTGGGAATAATGGGCAGAAGTGCTCTGTACTCCCGCTTCTACATTGAATTCAGCCTAGATCCGGACCCATTCACCTATTGCTACGAGTTATTTTCCCATCAGCTTACGGAGCTCTGAGGCGTCGAAGACAAGCTTAATCTCCTTAATTTTCCCGCCGTCTATTTTAAAAGTCCTGATAGTGCCCGCAGGGGAGTCGGTGACGCAGTCATACATAAGTATCGCTTCGCTCTCATCATAGAAGGTACTTATTGTTTGAACAGAATTGAGAATATTTAAAAACACGGAAATCGCATTGATAAGGGAATCCGCGTCGTTGAAATTATCTATGCTGCCCCGGAACTCGAGATCATCCGCGAGGTACGATCTGGCGGTTTCGATATCCCCCGAGGTCCAGGCCTTAGAGTAGCCCTCAACTATTTTTCGGGTCGTTTCTTTATCGCTCATTTTTGCCCTCCCGTAAGAAGGCAAGTATATACAAATTTTCCCGCTACTTCACTATTTATGATATACGGTATATTAGAAAGACCAGGCTTCGTAAGGAACCGTTATCATTGAGCGCGCGTCAGATTAAGCGTTGTGGGCTTTTCTTTCGCCTTACCGTTCACAAAAGGCGTCCATTCCTGGACCATCGTGTCGCCGTCTTTAATCGTGAGTGTAAGTGAGTGCATGTGCATGTCTTTTGAGGCGTCCAAATTGGTGCCGCCTACTAGATCGAATTCGAGCGTTCCCTCGTCTGAATTTTTTAGAGCGAGCTCGGGCTGGTTCTTCATCATACAGAAGTGGGTCATTACGAGCTGGCCGTCCTTTTCATAGTAAACCGACATCATTTCCTGAGGGGTATTCGGGAAAAGGGTCTCCACCACAACACTTCCGCCTGCCGTGGTCTTATATACTATAGATACGGGCTTTTCCTCACCGTGCATAATGCCCGTGCCGCTCCATGTGCCGGCAAGGGATTTAATCTGCTCAAACTCAGCCGAGCCGGTGTAGGGCTTCATATAGTCGGGCATTTGCGGTTTATCTTCCGCTCCTGAGTACAAAGCCGCAGAAAAAACAAGAGCTAATGTTACCGATGTAAGTCTGATAAGTGATCTCATAAAATACCTCCAGAATAAATTTGTTTTATCCTATAAAATTAATTTCTATGCGTCTAATAACAATCCCAAACGGTTGAGACAACCGGTCCAGCCTCCTCTGTGATTTTCCGCCATATCGACACTTGGCAGAAGCTCATGGGAGATTGTTACTTCGGTCGCGCCGCCCGATTCGGAAAATGTTATAGTTACCAGAGTATCCTGAACAAAGTTAGAATTCCATGTAAATACAAGTTTTTCCGGCGGTAATATTTCTTTGTACTCCCCTACGTGCGTATATATGTCGCCGTTTTTGGCATACATCTTCAAAGTATAGCTGCCCCCGACTACCGGGTTGTTTGTCACTTCCACGGACATATCATCCTCGGGGAAAAACCATTTACTCATAATTTCCGCATCAGTAAAGGCCTCGAACACCTCGCCACGAGAGGCGATTATAAGCATCTTTACTACAACTGTATTTTCGCTCATTTCTTCTTATCCTCCATAATCTTTTTCTTGTTAAAGTACTTCTCGAGAGATTCGAGCCTCGCTTCCCAAAAAGCCCTGTAGCGTTGAATCAGCTCCGAGACGTCTTCAAGCGTCTCGTAGTTAAAGCTGCATCGCTTGACGCGCCCTGCCCTCTTTTGAGTCACGAGCCCCGAGCGGACAAGCACCTGAATATGCTTTGACACGCCCTGAACGCTCATATCGTATTTATCGGCAAGCTCGTT
>QIHJ01000441.1 GCA_003229065.1 Candidatus Dadabacteria bacterium | reverse complement strand
GTGAGAAAAGACCTCGAGGTTATAGAAAAGGCTTCGGACAGGGCTGTGGAAATAGTAAACAAGCTCCTTACCTTTTCAAGGCAGAAGGGAGAGAAGTTCCAGGTCGCTCAGATAGAAAACGTGATCGACGACGCACTGAGCCTGGTAGAGCACACCTTTGAAACGGAAGGAATCAAGATACTCCGGAGCTATGAAAAAGTGCCGGCCATCAGGCTCAACTTGGGCGAGCTGCAGCAGGTCTTTCTGAACCTCGCTATAAACTCAAAACACGCTATGCCCAGCGGGGGAGCCATAGCTATAAGCACAAAACTTGAAGACAATAATGTCAGAATAGATTTTTCAGATACAGGAAGTGGGATACCCAGTGAGAACCTGTCGAGAATCTTCGAGCCGTTTTTCACCACAAAATTCAGCGAAGGCACAAAATCGGGCACCGGGCTGGGGCTTTCCGTAATATACGCTATAATCGAGCGCCACGGTGGCCGAATCGACGTAAGCAGCGAGATCGATAAAGGAACCACTTTCACAATACTCCTGCCAAACGTGCAGACTCTAACTAAAAGTATTAATGCCAACACCGGACATAAAGCGCAGAGCGCGAAGGTACTTGAGCTCAGAAGAAAGGGGAATATTCTTGTGGTGGATGACGAGGAATTTATCCGCGATATAGTAAGGGAGTGTCTATCGAGCACAGGCCATAACGTTATGGCCGCAGGTAACGGCGAGAGTGCTATCGGGCTGATTAAGCAAAACCATTATGATATAATATTCCTTGATCTTTCGATGCCCAAAAGAGACGGCGTCGAAATTTTAAGAGACATCGAGGTAATTGATCCCAACTCTACTGTTGTAATAATAAGCGGACGATCCGAGGAGCAGCTACCGGATGAGATTTCGGAGGGCGGGGCTTACAAGATAATAAAAAAACCCTTCTCAGTGGACCAGATACAGGAAGCTGTAGCAAGCGTGCTCGGCGCAGAGGCAATGAGTAACTGATGAAAACCCTAATAATAGGCGCAAACTCTGACCCGGGTTCATTATAAAGTCAGAATCTGAATCAAACTATTATGGCAGGCGAAAAGTCCTTTCATTGCAAAATTTATGTAAATGAAGACGAAGTCTATTCGGGGGAGCTTTCTGAAGTACCGCTCAAGTTCAGAGCGAGATTAACCCAAGACTTGACGGAGTGGGCTTCGACACTGGGCAAGAGGGGTCTTAATGAGCTATTGTATTCACACATAGCCTGGTATGAAGAGATGGGTAAGTACTGCGGTGCTTGCGGGCGGTGGGTCGATGAGACCGGGGAAGAGCCAGAGTCAGTCTGCGGCGCTTGCGGAGAAAAACCAGAAGACCGCTATGTATACGAAAGGAACGAAAAGTTAGATAAAATAATCACCTGTGTGGGGCTTATTACAGAAATCAGGGTTTCGGGACAATGATCCCTTAAGCATAATATCTTTATGAGGTCGGCAATGAAAATTACTGTAAACGGCCAGGTCTTTCCCAAGGTCTGGGGTATTGCGAATAGCGTAAAAAAATTAAGAACACAGAGGCGCCAGGTAAATATCGGAGGCGGCACCGTCGGCTTCCCTGTATTTGAGGTAGAGCTGCCCGACGAAACGTGGAAGGAAGGACTGTATCTGATTACGCCTCAGGGCATAAGGCTCTACTATTTCCCCGGGGATCAATACCGGATCGGATATCTGATTTCAGAGATGGACAGCGACCCTATAAGAGACCGTCACTTTCCGGATTCCGCCAACCATCGAGACCCGTTGCCAGTTGTTTTGCTTTGAGTCGGTGCCCGAGCGGTGCCACGATTCGAGCGAAGGCGTGGCACTGCC
>QIHJ01000035.1 GCA_003229065.1 Candidatus Dadabacteria bacterium | reverse complement strand
GGTCCTGGAGATTAAAAAGAATGTATTGAGTGAAGCCGAGTCCGTAAGCGGGAGCGACGCTATCTATCTGTCCTGCTCGTTTGCTCTCCCGTTGTCCCTCATATCCCAGGACTGCCGGAGGCCCGATAAGGCTATCGGTATGAATGTGCTCGGATTATTAAACGAGACTGAGCTTCTTGAGATTTCGGCTTCAGAGCGGACGTCGAAGGAGACGGTAGCTGAAATAGTCGGTCTCTCCAGGCGCCTCGGCAAAACCCCCTTAGTCGTTAAGGACGGGGCAGGGTTCTATACATCCAGGGTATGGCTTTCGTACCTGAACGAGTCGCTCCACCTTCTGAGCGAAGGAGTGCTGTTTGACGATATTGAGGAAGCTATGACCGGGTTTGGATTTGAGGACGGGCCATTGAGCGCAATTGACGAGGCCGGGCTCAGATTTGTAAGAGACGGTCTGAATATACTCTTTGAGCATTTCGGTGAGAGGCTCAAGCCCCATCCCTATCTAGATCTGATGATAGATGACGGGAGATCGGGTGCCGCCTCCGACAGGGGGTTTTACAAGTACATTAAGGATGAAAAGCGGTTTGACAAATCACTCTATAAACTTCTTTCTATAAATGAGCGGGATATCGAGGGCGTGTCTCTTGATTATATACAGGAGAGGTTATTATTGGCGATGGTGAACGAGTCGCTCATATGTCTTGAGCAGGGGGTTCTCCCGGGCGCAAAGGAGGCAGACGTAGCCTGTGTGCTGGGGCTCGGATTCCCGCGGCACAGAGGAGGCCCGTTCCGCTATATTGATTCGGGCGGGGCTGCGGAGACACTTAAGAAGCTGCATAATCTGAGTATAAAATACGGTGCCCGTTACACTCCTCCACCTCTTCTTAAGGATGTGGCTGTAGGGCCCAATAGGTTCTATGAAGACTGATTCATGCGTGGTACGCACAGAATAATATGTTTATCGCGATTGAGTAGTTATAATTTATAAATAAATTCCTCCAGGTGCGGGGTGACATTGAAATCTAGATCCAGATCTGCCCAAATGTCATAAGAAGAAATGTCAAAAGAAAAAGTGTCAAAAGAAAAAAAGACGTACTTTAAGACCGCGGTTATAGCGCTGTCGGTACTGGGGATTATTTTATCCGCGTACCTGACTTACCTCCATTTTACAGAAGGCCAGGCAGCCTTCTGCTCTGAGGGCTCTGAGTGCGATCAAGTCAGGCAAAGCGATTTTGCTGCAATGCTCGGCATTCCCGTAGCTCTCTTCGGCATTCTGGGCTACGCTTTAATTATCGTCTTCACCCTCATATCGATCTCCAGGAAAAGGAGATGGCTCTTTCTTTACATTTTAGCTCTCGGTGGGGTTACGTTCTCTGCCTATCTCACCTACGTTGAGCTATTCGTCATAAAAGCCATATGCAAGTACTGTGTGGTTTTGGCGCTAATTATGACGGCAATATTTTTAATCCTCCTTTTTGGCAAGCATGAGTACTATCCCAAATTTTCCGGGGTTAAGACCCTCCTGCTTGGCTTGTGCGTGGTTCTGGTAGTTCTTGCAGGCTCTTTCTCTCTTCAGTACGATCAGCTGGCAGAGGCTAAGCTGCCCGTGTATGAAATAACGCCGGCGGACAGCTATACGGTAAGCCTGGCCAAGTACATGGGCTCGAGGGGCGCCGTAATGTTCGGCTCGTATAAGTGCTCTCACTGTAACGAGCAGAAAAAAATGTTCGGGAGAGCGTTTAAATACATAAAATACGTCGAGTGCCAGGGTCCCGAGGCCAACCCATCGCTGTGCTTCGCGCGGGGGGTACAGAATTTCCCCACCTGGGAGATAAACGGCAAATACTATCAGGGAGCGCTCTCGCTTGAAAGGCTCTCTTCTTTGTCCGGTTTCGAGAAGACCGGGCAGTAGGGTGATTATTGTGGACAAGACTATCAAGGGTTTCCAAAAATGTATTTGAAGCTTATTTATCCTTTCCTGTCTCCTCTTAAAGCTTAGCTTTAAACACCC
>QIHJ01000424.1 GCA_003229065.1 Candidatus Dadabacteria bacterium | reverse complement strand
AAGGGACTATTTAAGGTAGAGATCTAAGAGGTTAAATTTAGGGTTATTCTCCTTTTCTCCACATCTGCTTCCACGACTTTCACTCTGACTTTCTGGCCGATATCGAACCACCTTTTGCGCCAATTGTGTATGGTGTCTTTGGGCACAAGTCCTTCGACGAATAGCTTCTCGATTTCAACAAACATACCAAAGGGTAGAACGCTTATTACAATTCCGTCAAATTCGTCTCCGACGTAAGACTTCATCAAGTAGGCCCTTTCTAGGCTTATCGATTCTCTCTCTACGAGATCTGCAATCCTCTCTTTTTTTGAAGACTGATCGGCCATCCATTCAAGTGTGTCTTCAGTGTAGGGATGAGACTGGCTCTTTAGGAGCGCGTTTATTATCCTGTGCACAATGAGATCGGGATAGCGTCTGATGGGAGATGTAAAATGTGTATAGTGCTTTAGAGCAAGACCGAAGTGCCCACTGCCACGGGTTGAATATACAGCCCTTTTTAGTGAGCGGAGTATGAGCATAATGACCGCAAGCTGATTGCGCTTATTATTACTTTTGTTAATAATGCGCTGAATATCGATCGTGTCGACTTTATCTCCCACCATTAGAATATATCCGAGTTTCCTTAAACCCTCTGAGAGCTCATTCAGAGATTCTTGATCGGGAGGTTCGTGTACTCTGTATATCGAGGGGACTCTGGCTTTGTTTATAAAATTTGCGACTGCTACGTTTGCCGCAATCATAAATTCTTCGATAAGGCAATGCGCCGTATTTCTCTCGGTCCTAACTATATCGACTGTGCGCCCCAACTCGTCTTTAATAATGTCGGGCTCTGGAAGCTCAAAACTAAGCTCTCCTACTTCACTTCTTCTGGCTTTTATGAGCTCGTAAAGCTCATTCATTACCTTGAGCTTACTTATAATTTGCCTCTCTGATTTAGATACCCTGCCCTTTTTATTGAGATTGTTAGATACCCACGTGTAGGTAAGGCGTGCAGAGCTTCTGATTACACTATTATAAACCCTTGAGTCCACCATCTCGCCTCTCTTGTTAAAATCCATCTCTACGGTCTTCGTTAATCTGTCTTTATCAGCCACAAGGCTGCAGAGATCATCGGAAAGCCGGTTCGGGAGCATAGGAATGACCTGATCTGGCATATAAACGCTGGTTCCGCGGCTGAGCGCTTCATTATCGATATCGCTCCCGAGCTTAACATAATGGGAAACGTCAGCTATGCAGACGTGTAGTCTGTAGCCGGATGAGTTCTTGTATATACCCACAGCGTCATCAAAATCCCTGGCGCTTTCTCCGTCTATTGTAAAAATAGTCTCTTTTCGTAAATCCTTCCTTCTTTTAATTTCGTGAGCGGGAATTGCGTCTTGAATAACCTCAAGCTCACCTAAGGACTTACCCGGAAAGGAAAGCGGCATATCGTATTCGACTAATATTCCCTTTTTCTCTACTTCCAGGTCCCCTGCTTTACCCAGCACATCCACTATTTGCCCCTGTAGGCTCCCCCCGTGCGAGAGCTTATTTTTAAGCTTGACCACCACAAGGCTGTTGTTTCTGAGTGTGCGGATATTGTTATGATGCAAATTTATATGAGGCATCTTATCGTCTTTGGGAATCACTTTCCCGGTTTTACCGGTTTTAACGTATTTACCGAGAACTTTACCCTCTTTAAGAAGCTCGCTTAAGGAAGCTTTAGACCGTGTCGCAGGTTTTTCCTGCTTGGTTATATTCTGCACATCTGTAACTGCAAACTTACCGCCGTTAACCCTCTTGAGCTTGCCGTCGCTGACCATTTTACGAAGCACTTTCTTTAGAATCGGCCTAGCTTCTTTAGGCATACCAAGATGCTTGGATAT
>QIHJ01000316.1 GCA_003229065.1 Candidatus Dadabacteria bacterium | reverse complement strand
TTTGAAATGATTATCCTAGACGGCGCCCAGGCGGGGCTTAGCTGGATTACTATATTAAAACGAAGAGAGACTTACCGGAAGGCTTTTGATAACTTCGACGCGCAAAAGGTAGCTCGCTACAGCGATAAAAAGATAGAGCGTCTGCTTAAAGATCCAGGGATTATCAGAAACCGCCTTAAAGTTAAATCGGCTGTGACAAACGCCCAGGCTTTCCTCAGAATACAAAAGGAGCTCGGCTCATTCGATAAATACATCTGGCAGTTCACCGGACACCGGACTATTCAGAACAAATGGAAATCTTTAAAAGAGGTTCCGGCCAAAACCCTGGAATCAGACGCTATGAGTAAGGAGCTTAAGAAAAGAGGATTCAGCTTTGTAGGCTCAACTATATGTTACGCCTACATGCAGGCAGCAGGCATGGTGAATGACCATGTAATGGATTGTTTCAGGTACCGGGAAGTTAAGAAAATTAAAGCTTAACCTGAAATTAGCCGCGGCCTCTGGATTTTTTAGCCTTTGTGATAAAGGGCCCTTTACCTTTCTTCCTCCCTTTAAAGAAAGAAAGCAGCACCTCGGCTTCGTGAAAGGGCAGAGTAACAAACGAAAATTTTTCCAGAATTTGTACATCCCTTATTTTCTTACCTTTAATGCCGCACTTGTTCTGGATAAAGTGTATAAGTTTCTGAGATGTGAGTCCGTCTATCTTACCCTGCGTTACGAATAACCTCGTTTTACCTTGCGTGTCTACTAGATTTGTATCTTGGAAACCGCTTCCGATCTGAGTGTAGTTTTTCTCATCCAGCTCATCCTGAAATGAATATTCAAGTAATGCCGCCACCAGCTCCTGGGGCTCATTAGTCTCTAGCATCTCCCGGGACATTTCCAAATACTCAATTCTCGGACTCGCCTTTACAATATCATCAAGAATATTATTTATCCTGAGCTTTTTAGACTTAATCACATCTTTCACATCGGGGAGCTTAGCCTTTCGAATATCCGTCTTTGTCTCCCTGCTTATATACCGGAGCTTCCTGTACTCCTCGGGCGTGATAAAAGTTATAGCGTTCCCCTCTTTGCCCGCTCTTCCCGTACGCCCTATCCTATGCACGTATGACTCGGCATCTTGGGGAAGGGCAAAATTAATGACATGCGTTAAGTCTTGAACGTCTATACCCCTTGCGGCAACATCAGTTGCCACGAGTATGTTGATCAGACGCTTTTTAAACTTATTTAGTATTTTCTCCCTCTGCGGCTGAGATAAATCCCCATGTAGCGCGTCCGCATCGTATCCGCGCTCAATCATGTGATTGGCAATGTTGTCAACGTCCTTTTTTGTCCTGCAAAAAACAAGACCGTAAAATTCCTCTTCAATATCGATAATCCTGCAGAGAGCTTCAAACTTATCGGAGGCTGAAACCTCAAAATAGATCTGATCTGTCTGGGGCACTGTGAGCTGAGCATTTGCAACCTTTAATTCATCAAATTCCCTCATATGCTTACTGGCAATCTTCAGAATCTCTTTTGGCATTGTTGCGGAAAAGAGGAGTGTCCTTTTCTCAGATGAAGTATGTTTCATTATCTTTTTTACGTCTTCGAGAAAGCCCATGTTGAGCATCTCATCAGCCTCATCTAATACGAGATGGGAGATCTCCCCAAGCTTTAGAGTCCCGCGCTCAATATGGTCGTACACTCTCCCCGGGGTACCGATCACTATATCCACGCCTTTTTTAAGCAGTCTAAGCTGAAGGTTAATAGACTGGCCGCCGTATATTGGGATTATGGTTAGTTTTCTCTTCCCCTTAAGGGAATGGATTTCTTCAGCCACCTGTATTGCAAGCTCTCTTGTAGGTGTTAGCACCAGAGCTTGCACAGAGC
>QIHJ01000386.1 GCA_003229065.1 Candidatus Dadabacteria bacterium | reverse complement strand
GGGCGAGCCACTTTAGTTCCTATAGCAAAGGGAACGCCGACCCCCATACATCCGAGCGGGCCCCCTTTTACATAATGTCCCGGGTTTTTTACTTTGTAATGCCCGTCGGTCCAGGCTTGAGTGTCGCCGCCATCGATGACGAGTGTCCCTTCTCCACCTAAAACATCTTCAACTGCTTTAGCTACTCTAACGGGATGTATAGGCTTTTTATTTGACGCTCTTAGTTTTTCTCCTTTGACTCGCTCCTGATCACGCCACGCACTTGCTTTTTTAGTCCATGAGTCAAAATTTAGCTTAATTGAATTTTCTCTCATACAGCTCGACAATTTATTGAGAACACTGCTCAAATCACCTACCACACCTACATCTGCCGGCCTGTTTCTTCCTATCTCACCAGAATCTATATCCACCTGCACCACTTTGGCCTTAGGGTTAAATGTTCGTCCGAAACCTATATACAAGCTCAGCCTGATGCCAAGAAGAATTATAAGATCAGCCTCAGATGTTACTTTTCTAAACCCGTTTGGAGCAGAGGCGCTTGCGGGGCCAAAGCATAAAGGATGATCATCTGAAACTATCCCGCGTCCGAAGTTTAATGTAAAAAGCGGGATATTAACTCCCTCTATAAAATTAAGGATTTCATTATGAGATCCGGAATACCATGAGCCGCTCCCGGCAATGACAACCGGGCGTTTAGCTTTTTTTAGCAGAGATATGAAATTTTCTATAGTATCATGACTCGGCTCAGATTTAGATGAGGGGATCAAGGTGTTATAAGCAGATAATTTATTTTCATCGCATTTGGGATATAGGACTTCATAAGACATGCCCAGATACACAGGACCGGGTCTATCCGATATGGCTCTTTTATATGCGTTGCTTACATATTCTGGAATTCGAAGAGGATCAAACACTGTGCGGGCCCACTTGGTCACGGGTGCTACCATGGCCTGCTGGTCTATCTCTTGCAAAGAAAGTCTATCGTTTTCCTCTACACCCGATCTTCCGGAGATTATTAGAAAAGGGGCGTTTGACAGATATGCCCCGGCAACACCGGTAAGGGCATTAGTAAAACCGGGCCCTGCTGTTACGAGACACACTCCTGGGGTTTTTGAGACCCTGCCGTAAGCATCTGCCGCCATTGCGGCTCCTTGCTCGTGATGGGTATCTATAAGTCTTATGCCCAAATCGAGACATGCATTATAGATAGGGTTTATATGTCCTCCTGCAAGAGAAAAAATCTCCTTTACACCAAGCTCATGTAGGGTTTTTGCTACAAGATAACCCCCTTGCACTTTTGCCATTAGATATCCTCCGAAATGTTCATACGTATTACTTTTACACTTTTAGTATTCCAAATCAAATCTACCTTTCATGGTATAGAATTTTTTTGGAAGTCACAATGGCCTAATGTATCGGCTTTGATTACATAATGTGTTAGAATAAACCTTTAAAATTAAGGAGGTAGAAATATGTCTGATCAAGAACAACCACAGGGTCAAAATCAGCCACAAATGGATAGCCTTTCCAATTCAATACTCATGGCTTTTAATCTCGGCGTCCAATTTAATCAACAGACCCAGGGTTCAAAGAGCGTTACAGAGGTTACCGGCGAATTGGGACATACAATTTATACTAACCTGACGCAGGTATATGGGGAGAATACCCAGGATGATTTGCTCCGCACGAATACCGAATATTTTCTTCAAATAGCCTTGATGGGATACATAGTACCCTCGATATGTGCATTCGATGAGGAATTCAAAAACAGACTTCTTCAATTAATCGAGATGAGAGCGAAAAAAACAGAGGGCCAACAGCAAAGTAGAATAATTACTTAGGAGTTTTTATATGGGCAACAAAGTTCTTGGCGGTAG
>QIHJ01000370.1 GCA_003229065.1 Candidatus Dadabacteria bacterium | reverse complement strand
GCTCATATAATTAATCCCATGAGGAACTTCGTAGACAGAAGACAGGTAGGACTCTATAACCCCCTATCAAAACAGTTTATGTCTATTAGCGGTCCTCTCACCTTTAACGCCAATTCAAACGAGGCTATCAGACTCGCGTACCCGTTTTATATGGAGCCCCCTTTGCCGATAGGCAGGTTCATGGCGGATATAGAGATTGTGAACATGGATAGGGACCTCGGAGGAGAATTTGTTTTTTACTCTTTTAGAGTCGATGTCCCTTCTGCTAATGATCTGTGGAGCATATACGTGAAGATTGCCCAATCGGGCGTTAACGAGATAGTAGTTGACGGTGACCCGCTCTCGGACGGCTTTGAATTTGCCAACCTGCTCATTGGCGGGAAGCACGTAATGTTCAAATCCCATAATTCCGCAGTCTCAGCTGGTATGGATTTAATACTTCCCACTGCTTTCAAGGACAATCTGGACAGACTGAAGACTCTTCTCATGTATAAGAGAAATTTCCCAACTAATCTTCAGAGTGCATGGACTATCACACCCTATATTTCGGGTGCTATTTGGGAGGGAATATTCAGCTTTCAGACTATGGTTGCCTCTCAGTTCGTCCTCAACGCGTCTAAGCTCGAAGGCAACGACTTTGAGTACCGCTTTAATTACGCTGCTACTGTCGGGGCAAATTTTCCGATAGTGTTAGCTCCTGTTCTCTTCGCAGAATTCAACGGTTATACGCAGCCGACTGCCGATACGTTTGAAAAAACCGATTTATTCTTTACCGGCGGATTTCGGTTCGGAAGGAAGTTTAACCCCGGTTTCGGAGTCCAGGTGCCGATACACGGCCCGGACAATGAAATTTCCAAGGTGGGTTTTATAATTGATTTCCAGGTCAGGTTCTAAGCTCCTGTAAAAACTTACTTAAGTCCCTGCAGCTCCTATTGAAAATTACACTTTCTTTTTCTCATAAATATTGTTAGAATGTGGAAAGGGTATACGGAGTACTTAAAGGAGAGGATGGAGGATGAATAGGGTTTGATAAGGTTATCGGTCAGCTTTTTTCTAATATTTTTTTCCCTGATGGTATATATTGGAGCCTCTGCACAGGAGGAGCCTATTGACCTCTTTGCTACAGAAGAGGGGGGAGTCGTATATAAGAACGGGGAATTCGGATATGTTCCCGAGCCTGCAGCGGCAATTGCCTATCCGGGTGACAGACAGGCCGGGTTTAAGGCATATTTGATTGACACGAGTATCTGGTACTATGTGCAGTGGGGTGCAAGGCTCTACTGGGTCCGGGATAAGAGCCTGAAGATCTTTAATACCTCTCTGTCAAAATGGTGGGATAATATAACGGAAAAGCCCGAGTGGGACGACGGCGATACTTTCTTAGTAAACTGGGTCGCACACCCGTTTTTCGGGATGCTTTCTTATCAGTTTTATAGAGCCCGTGGGCACAGTATGTGGGCCTCGGCGCTGGGCTCGGCTATTCAGAGCACTCTCTTTGAATATACTATAGAGGGGATAGCGATTCAGCCTTCCCTCCACGATCTGATTGTTAACCCCGGCGTGGGTATCCCGCTTGGAATATCGATGGAGTACGCCTCTGAGTGGCTTTATGAGCAGGACAGCTCGATTGCCAGGTTCGGGGCGTATGTGACTAACCCCATGAGGCTCTTTGTGGAGGACAGGAGCATCGGTATCTTAAACCCAGTCTCGGGAACCTTTGAGTTCAGGGGGCCGATTACGATCGGCAATTCTAAGGCTGAGGCGCTTGCGCTCGGGTATCCGCTGTATTTCGAACCACCACTTCCGTTGGGCCGTGTTATGGCAGACCTCGAGGTTGTGGACCTTAAGAGCAGCTTCGGAGACCAGTTCTTCTTTTATTCCATCAGACTCG
>QIHJ01000252.1 GCA_003229065.1 Candidatus Dadabacteria bacterium | reverse complement strand
GATTTCCCTATACTCCTCGGTACCCGTTGCCAGATATGGGAAAGTCGTCTTATCCGGGCTGTCCAGGGAGTAAGAAGATAACTCCGGAGATTCCTTTAATATAAAGGAGCTCGTAAGCTCGGATTTCACACCTTGCCATAGAGGCACGGTCTCAATCCCTATGAATACGAGAATTGCGAGTATACTCAGGATTATCGCAATACCTCCTGTAGTAACAACTCCCGTGGCTATAAAATCCAGAAGCTTCCTCCGTCTTATTCCGGAGGAAGCTTGCGAAATGTTTTTTTTCTTTAGTCTGGTCTGTGCAGTCATTTAATACCTGCTGAAGCTCAGTCTCGTGTAATACTAATTTTGGGTGAAATCGTTACTTTGCGCCTATACCAGACATAATTTTCTCGGCAACACTTGCGGGAAGCGGAAGATAACCGTCTTTTACAACAACTTCCTGACCCTCTTTACTTAATACATATTTTAAGAACTCTAGGCTGAGCGGGTCGAGTGCCTGCTCCGGGTTCTTATTTGCGTATAGGTAGAGATATCTTCCGAGCGGATAAGCTTTACTTACAACGTTCTCAAGGGTAGGCGCTGCGCAGTCGCCGGTTTCTTTGCCGAGCTCAAGAACTTTAACACCCGAGGTCTTGTACCCGATTCCGCTGTAACCGATAGCTGTAACGTCTTCTGTAATTCCCTGAACGACCGATGCCGATCCAGGCTGTTCTTTTACGCTGTCCTTATAGTCTCCTTTGCATAGGGCTTTTTGTTTAAAGTAGCCGTAAGTACCCGAAGCAGAGTTTCTGCCGTATAGGCTAATAGGCTTATTGGCCCACCCGCCTGTTGCTCCGAGCTGCCCCCATGTGGTGATGTCTTCTTTGCCGCCGCATTTCCTGTTCCTTGAAAATACCGCGTCTACCTGATCGATCGTCAAGCAGTTAACAGGGTTGTCCTTGTTTACAAAAACAGTCAATGTGTCAATCGAAGCAGGAATTTCTGTCGGCGGATAACCAAACGCTTTTTCAAATTCATCCACTTCTTTACTTTTCATAGCGCGTGACATCGGGCCGAACTGAGCGGTCCCCTCTATCAATGCCGGAGGAGCTGTGCTTGAGCCCTTACCCTCGATCTGGCATCTTACATTCGGATAATACTTTGTGAACCCCTCACACCATAGAGTCATAAGGTTATTCATGGTGTCTGACCCGACACTGTTGATATTCCCCGATACGCCGCTTGTCTTAGTGTAAGATGGGATAGCAGGATCAACCTTTGCGGGCTCTTCGGCGTTACTTATATTAACGGCTAGGGCAATTAAGAATAATGCGGCGCTTAGCACTAAACTTCCTTTGAGAAATTTTTCCTTACTCATTTTTTAAACCTCCTCTAACCTATTCTGATAAAGAGTTAACACCAGAAATGTTAAGATTGTGTTAAGAAAGGTTTAAACGCCAATTAACAGTTTGAGCTAATTAATATCGGGTATGTTATGATATTTTCTAAAACGACAAGTCAAATACCCTTTATTAGCGGTAATTATGTGACTTAATACTTTGCTCATTAATCCGATGGCGGTATAATATCGGATAATTCGGATTCACTATAAAAAATACCTTATATCCGGGGATGCCAATTATGAGACTACATTTAACTATTATATCGCTTTTGTTGATCACTCTTTTTATTACAGCATGCAAGTGTGATATTGGCTAAAACCGGAATCCAAGGAAACCGATAGATCAAGAATCATGGTTTTAATTCTGATCGGCGTGGCCGGGTCCGGTAAGACTACGGTAGGAAAGCTTCTCGCTCAAAGGCTCGGCTGGACATTTTACGATGCCGACGATTTCCATCCCCCAAAAAACATCCGGAAAATAAAAGAGGGCATACCGCTTACCGACAGCGACAGG
>QIHJ01000090.1 GCA_003229065.1 Candidatus Dadabacteria bacterium | reverse complement strand
TCGAAATACATACAAAATCCTGAAGATAAAACAGGCTACCCGGACGGGAGCTCTGCTAATGATAAGGGGGGCATTAATAACATCGACCTGCTGTATGAGTTGGACAATATAGACAGAAAACTCTGCGTCCTGAAAAAAAGTATAAACAACCATCAGACGTATGCCGAGAGTCTAGAGAGAATAAGTAAGGAAATTAATTGTATTAAGGCCGATCTTAACTCGGCCGCAAATATTGCGGATCATAAAAACAGCACGATAATTCAAGAACATTCCGATATGGGTAATTATAAAAACTTTAAACAATACGAAAAAGAAAGTGCATATGAAAATATAATAAACACCATTGCTACGAGTGTGCATAAGTCGCTAAAGCTGAGCGAAGTCCTGGAGAATGCGGTAGACGTAATGAATAAACATATTAAGACGGCTCAGAACGTTTCGATATATATGGTCGAGTCCGACAGTGCTATCCTGCAAGCATTCAGGGGTTATCCCGAAGATCTTGTGATGAAACTTGCAGAAATACCTTATCCCAAAGGCTTTACTTGGAAAACTATCAATGACTGTAAACCCTTGTACTGCCCAGATGTAGACAAAGACACTTATATTGGGCCAATGGGCAGAAAGCTTGGAACTAAAAGCTATGTTTCGATGCCTATTATATATTCGGGTAAAGCGATAGGCGTTATCAACATCAATTCTTATAAGAAATTTGCGTTTGAAAAAGAGGAGTTAAATCTCCTAGGGATAGTGGCCAAACAGATTGAAACAGCCGTGAAGAACGCCAAGCAGGCAGAGGAGCTTCGAGAGTCGCAAATTGCTTTGGAAGAAAATATCGCTAAATTAGAGAGAAAAAGCAGGTACGAACACATTATCAACACAGTCATTACGAGTGTACACCAGACGCTCGAGCTATACGAAGTGTTTGAGAACGCGGTAGAAGCTATGAGCAAGCATATAGAGTCGGCTCAGAACGTTTGCATTTACATGGTCGAATCAGACTTTGCCGTACTTAAGACATACTGCGGGTACCGGGACCATATGATTCGCAAGATTTCAAAAATACCCTACCCTAAGGGTTTAATTTGGAAGACTATTATAGAAGGCAAGCCTATTCACTGCCCGGATGTAGACAAAGACCCTTATATCGGACCTATAGGCAAAGAGCTTGGAACTAAAAGTTATGTCTCTATGCCGATACGGGGTTTGGGTAAAGCAATCGGCTGTATCAACATCAGCTCGAATGAGAAGTGCGCATTCGATGAGGAAGAGCTGAGTCTATTGGAAATCATTGGTAAACAGATCGAGACTGCTATAAATAACGCAAACCAGACACTGTCTCTAAGGAAGTCGGAAGAGGCTCTTCGAAAAATTAAGGGCGATCTGGAAGAAAGGGTAAATAAGCGCACCTCTGAGCTGCAAAGAGCAAACAGGCTCTTAATAAAGGAGGTACTTGAGCGCAGATGTATAGAGAGTGAATTAAAACAATCGCTTAACGAAAAAGACGTGTTGTTTAAAGAAATCCATCACAGGGTAAAAAATAACCTTCAGATAATCTCGAGTCTTTTAAACCTTCAGTCAAGACAAATAAGGGACCCCGAGGCTGTTGCTTCATTTAACGAGAGTAAAAACCGAATCAGGTCTATTGCTACACTTCACGAGCAGTTATATCGATCAAAGGACCTCTCTAATATCGATTTCACTGCGTATTTGCATAATATTACTAATTATCTTCTGCATTCCTACGGAGCGGGGAGCGGTTATATAAAAGTAGTTGTGAATGCGGAGAGAATCTATCTTGATTTGAGTACTGCTATCCCGTGCGGTCTCATAGTAAATGAGCTTGTATCAAACGCAATTACTCACGGTTTCCCGAGAGGTGAGCGGGATGCAGTAAGTACACCGAGTGAGATT
>QIHJ01000047.1 GCA_003229065.1 Candidatus Dadabacteria bacterium | reverse complement strand
TAGATAATTTCAAAGGGAAGATTGTGCTGATAGACGGCGTATACAGTATGGACGGCGATATCGCCCCCCTGGCACAGTTAACCGAGGTGGCTCATGAATACGGGGCTAAAATAATGGTAGACGAAGCGCATGCGACAGGCGTAATTGGAGAAATGGGCAGGGGCACACCGAGTTACTTCAGGATGAAACCCGGCGAAGTTGATTTGGTTATGGGCACGTTGAGTAAGTCTCTGGGCGGAGTCGGAGGGTTTGTAGCTTCCACCAAAGAGGTAGTGAACTTCCTTAGATACTACACGCGCTCATTTTTCTTCTCCTCCAACTTCCCGCCTTCAGTCGCAGCCTCTGTCCTGGCAGCCATAGAGGTCATGGAAACCGACAAAGAACTCCATAAGAACCTCTGGAGAAATATAAGACATATGAATGAAAACCTTAAGTCCTTGGGTTTTGACACCGCCCGGAGCGAGACCGCCATAATACCGCTTATGGTGGGAGACGAGATGACTCTTAAAAAAATGAGCAGGGACCTGCACGAAGATGGCATATACACAAACGCTATCCCCTACCCCGCAGTAGCCAAAGGACAGGAGCGCTTCAGGATAAGCGTTATGGCTACGCATACTATGGAGGATTTGAATACCACCTTGGAAGTTCTCGAGAAACTGGGAAGAAAGCACGGCATTATAGATAAGCCGTTTACGTTCAATTATGAGGACGGAGAGAAGTACGCGGTCAAAGAGATCGACTCTAAAGAAGATATAGAAAAGTCAGTAAGATTCTCCTGGCAGGTATACAAAGATTACCCTGCCTGGGTCCCGTATTTTCTAATTAAGGACCAGACAAAGCTGATCAGCAATCAATACTATTACTCAAGGAAAGTTTACGGCAAAAGATTCATCGTCGAAGAAGACGGCGAGATGGTCGGGACGGTTAGCGCGTTTGTAGACAGATATTACAATCGGTACCACAATACGAATATTGGATTCTTGGGATTTTTCGAAGCGCTTCCCGACAAGAGCGTGGCGATCGAGCTTCTGCTCGGAAAGGCAAGTGAGTTTCTGGACTCAGAGGGTTGTGAGGAAGTAAGGGGTCCGGTGAACGGCTTTTTCGGTCTCTTCGGAGGAGGGCTCCTAAATAGCAACTACGGCGGAATCCCCTCATTCCTACAGGTCTACACTCAACCCTACTATCATGAATACTTCAGAAACTCGGGTTTTGTGCCGCTTAAAAACCTGGTGCATTACACACTGGACCTGAAATCTACAGAGGTAATTAACAACTTACGCAGACACATTAATAATCCAGATTTGTCCGACATCAAAATTAGACCACTCGACAAATCCAAATGGGCAGACGAAGTTCTTTCTGTCACTAATCTATACAATGCTTCACTAGCAAAACAATGGGGATATGTCCCGCTTGAGTACGATGAGCTTTTGGAGTTTGCCGAGGACTTTAAGTCCCTGATTGAGCCCGAGTACTGGCTGATAGCCGAGTACGCCGGTGAGCCTGTAGGGTTCGTCGGGGCGTTCCCGGATTATGCGGCTATTTTCAGTGACCTCGGTGGTGAGACCAAGCTTCACAAACTTGTTAAAATTCCGCTTCAGTTAAGGAAGATCAAGAAGGGAGCAATAACTATTGTTGGAACATCCCCGGAATTTCGCGGCAGGGGGCTCGGAGCAAGGCTTCTGAGCGAAGCATGTCAAGCAATGATCGACAGCGGATACGAAAGGGCCGCATTGACATGGATTTTAGAAGATAATATTGCGTCAAGAAGGGCCATCGAGAAATTAGGATCAACGGTCAATGCCGACTGGGAGATATATAGTAAAAGTCCGGTTATTAGCTAATAATGGAGCAGGTACTAAATAAAAATGACGTTCGAGCAGAATTCTGAAAATTTTTCAAGACAGCTATTC
>QIHJ01000146.1 GCA_003229065.1 Candidatus Dadabacteria bacterium | reverse complement strand
GGCTGAGGGATTTAACGGATTCTCGTACCAGCTTTTTCCAGTTATTAGCAGAATTAATCCTTGGTTTTTTAGTGCTTTTTTGACTGAGCTGTACAGCGCGCACTGCGGCTTCGTCTAAAGTGGGAACGAAATGTATATCACTGTCATCACTTGTGAGATCAGATCCCAAGAAGCAAATTACCGAGGGTTTGCCGGTCTCTCTGACAGCTTCCAGCACTTTGGCTGCAACGTTGTCCGAGGGGGGCTTGGAAACCAGGAGTAGTATCTCGGTATTCTTATCGCTATCGAGCATCTTTATAGCCTGTAGCGTCGTGATCCCGCCCACTTCCTCAGATAAATCCCTTCCACCTACACCGATTGCGTGCGTTATACCAGAGCCCAGATTACTAATGAGACTCGTTACCTCCTGCATTCCCGTGCCGGCGGCTGCGATTGCTCCGATAGAGCCTTTATTAAGCACATTCGCAAATCCGAGCCCCGTGCCGTTTATTATTGCTGTCCCGCACCCCGGGCCCATAACCAAGAGTCCCTTTTCCCTGGCCCTTTCCTTAAGCTCTATTTCTTCTTGGACTGTTATATTGTCACTGAATAAGAACGTGTGGAGACCCTTCTCAATTGCCTTTGCGACTTCAAGCTTGGCGTATTCTCCGGGTACAGAAACGACAGCAATATTAGCCCCCGGCAGAGCCCCTGAAGCGGTTTCAAGACTTTTGTATGTGATGTTCGAAGTGGAGGCAAGGTCTCCGGGCAGGAGCAATGTGTCCAGGCTCTGAATTGCCTCATTTCCTTTATCGACCGATACGGCTTCGATGGCAACAATCAAATCGTTGGCGCTTACTGAATCCGGAATATCGCGTATCAACCCAGCCTCTTTAAGCATAGCGAGGTTGGCTTCGGTTGCCATTATTGCCGCTGCGTTCTTTATACCGTCCAGAGCCCTCAGCTTCTGGCTAATCTGCATCAGCTTCATCGAGTCCTGGTAGTGGTTTTTCTTAATTGTGCTTACTGTTGCCATAATATATCGACCGCGTTTAAAGAGCTATGTGATATTTGGTCTCTCCGTTACTAATTTATGCCGCAAGCTTATACTTACTCCCAAACGCCGTTATCGCTTTTGTAAAACATTCATAAGGCGCATGTACTATTCCGGCGCCTATCTGCCCCGCACCCGAGCTCTTGTGCACTACGGCGCTGTTAATGCTCGGCAGTATTCCCGTCTCCACCACCTTCCTTACGTCAATCCCGAGAGGAGTACCTTCAAAGTCAAGTGAAGGAATCCCGAATTTTGAGTTCTTTGTAGTAGTTATTTGACCCATTTGCTTTGTAATATTGACCGATTCCTGATACCCGCCCCCCGCAAATGAGGCCATAGACGGCGCCGCCGCAATGGCAAACCCCCCGAGTCCCATGGTTTCTATGATCGAGCTGTCCCCTATATCCGGAGTCCCGTCACTCGGGCCGTAGCCGGGGTTATAAAGCGCGTCCAGCAGGTAAGGCGCCCGTGCGGTTAACCATTTGTCCCCCAGACCGCTAACCCTGATTCCAAAATCAGTGCCGTTCCGGGACATTGCGGTTACAATTGTCGAATTCTCTATATCCCTTGCCGAATCCATAGCGAGCTTACAGGCCGTCATAGTAATATTGAGGAAGAAATGGCTGTTTCCGGCAATAAACCTGTAAACTTGAAACGCCTGGTTTTTAGGGAGCTTCAGAGAGAAGAGAGGCTCGACTAAGCTTTTCAAAAAGATATTAGTCGATGAGGCGTGGCGGTTATGGCACTCATCCCCCATTTGAATCCCCTGCGCAAGTACGCTCCATACGGGGACGCCGCCAGTCTTCTTTAAAACTCTTTTCATAGCCGGAGCAAACACGTCCCTTATAAACTTAAGGCGTTCAATCGATTCTTCCGAAACCGATCCGAAC
>QIHJ01000445.1 GCA_003229065.1 Candidatus Dadabacteria bacterium | reverse complement strand
AAATCCAAGACCCTATCTCCTGATTTATCAAGCACGTATTCTTGCCGATCCACCCGATTCCCGCGTATTTAGCGTAATTTCTCTCAAGCACAGGCCCCGTATCTACATAAAGGCGCATCTGTGGCTCCCCGGGAGTTATAGAGTCGATATACCGACATAAAATATTGAGCCTGTCCTGAATCTCTTCGTGATAGTCATCGCCCCAGGCGTAGCGCGCAATCCAGCCCTTTTCCTTGTCCCCTGCCTCAGTTGAGTAAGGGTAGCCGGTATTATAATTGAGGCCGCATGAGATGACCGATTTAGAACCGGGGATAAAGCTTTTGAGATCTTCCCTCTTTTCAGGATTTCTCCCCATGTAGCTCATATCTCCGGCATGTCCCTTTGCAAGCCATTCTTTATAGAACTGGTTTTCAGGGAACGGGCCCGCAGGAGAAACCCCCACAAGATCAAAGAGGGACATCGCTCTGTTTTTTATTGAGTTCGTCAGCTCTACGGTGTCCATAGAATCCTATTTTATCACAGATTCATTCGTAGTAGGGGGGTATCGCTAAAATGCAACTGGCATATGAGCTACTCCGACCAGCCGCTCGGGTAATTTTTTGCCTTGGTAATCAGGCATGCGATCTCTGTAAGCGCACTCTGACCGTTTCCGTATGCGGCGTAATAAGATTCTTTTTTAACATCCAGTGGGGCATCTTGTGTAACAGCCGAGAAACTTACGCGCTCCATTATGGGGAGATCCGAGTCGTCTCTGCAAATAAAGGCAATCTCACTGTCATTGACCGAGTATTCCTCTTTTATTTTGTTGTAGAAAGTCATCTTTTGTGTGACGCCTTGATGAAGCACAACGCCCAGGCTTTCCGCAACAGTGGAAATCTCCTCTGAAGAGGACTTAGAATACGCTACACACTCAACCTCTGAATCCCTGAGCTCTTCTATTGTATTTCCATTACTCAGTGTAGCGCTCTTGTGATCGGAGCCGTTTAGTGAAAATCCTTCGGCATTTACCAGAAGGAGTTTTACATTAGAGAGCTTGAGTGTCAGGTCGGATCTTAGCTTTTGAAACAATTTAGCACCTGTGTATGAACTTTAAACTTCTTGGAGTTTAGTCCAGAATCTACTCTTTTCAAGTAGAGGGGAAGGTTTACGCTATGTATAATCTAATACAGTCATGATACCGCTTAGAGATACTACGAAATCGGGGGCATTCCCGTTTGTCAACTTAACGCTGATTACAATCAACATTCTGGTTTTTTTATATGAGGTGTCGCTTGCTCAGAATGTTAATAATTTCATATTCGAATACGGTCTGATACCCGCGAAAGTGTTTTCATTTGCCAATATCGATCTCGGCGAGAGATTGTTCCCGTTTATCTCCTCGATGTTTATTCACGGAGGATGGATTCACATCATAGGAAATGTGCTCTTTTTGTACATATTCGGAGATAATGTAGAAGCGAGAATGGGCCACTTTAGGTATTTAATATTTTATATAATATGCGGTCTTGCGGCGGCGCTCTTTCAAATTATAACCAACGTAAGCTCTGTGATTCCTATGATAGGGGCAAGCGGCGCGATTTCGGGAGTGCTCGGAGCATATATCACCTTTTATCCTAAATCCAAAATACTCACCCTTGTACCCATATTTTTCTTCATACAGCTTATACGCATTCCTGCCGCAATATTCATATTTATATGGTTTATAATTCAGTTCCTAAGCGGTATGGGGTCACTGGGGGCAGGGCAAGACACCGGAGGGGTCGCGTTCTGGGCTCATATAGGAGGGTTTGTGGCCGGACTAATACTCGCCCGTTACTTTCAAAAAGGGGGCTTCCGCGTAGTAGGAGAAAAGGGCAGGTATTATCACTAAGAAAAATAAATGTAAAAGAGGTCATATCGGGTCAAGCTCACCATGCCTAAAACAAC
>QIHJ01000033.1 GCA_003229065.1 Candidatus Dadabacteria bacterium | reverse complement strand
AGGATTAGAGAATACAGCTCCTGAAGTTAAAGAAATAGATTCCCTTACGAATTTGAGCGATTTTAAAGATGTGGCCGATTATATGGTCGAAGATTCCAATACCGGTGAACTTGAGCTTAAAACGGAAGAATTTGGGCCTGAAGACTCATTTGAAGCTAAAAACGTCAACCTTAAAGATAGAAAGCCCTCAGCCGATGAGCATCTCAGGCTTCTTCACGTTTACTTTAAGGATATGGAGCACGAGACCTCGCTCCTTACACCAGAGGAAGAAATACGGATTGCGGCAAATATTAAAAAGTGCAGCGCTAAAGCCCGGGCACTGAAATCTAAACTCAGGAAAATTTCAAAATCAAACGGTAATATTCGAAATAAACAAGTACGTAAGTCCCTTAAAACCGGGATAGAGTATACAGACAGGATAAACACCCTTTCAGATGCTTACATGAAACGCTCGGTCGAGCTCAAGCAGCGCTTCATCAAATCAAACCTGAAGCTCGTAATAAGCATTGCCAAGAATTATATGGGCCGGGGCCTTCCGCTGTCCGACCTGATTCAGGAAGGAAACCTGGGGCTCCTTCGCGCAGTAGAGAAATTCGACTATACCCTCGGCTACAAATTCTCTACCTACGCGAGCTGGTGGATACAGCAGGCTGTATTCAGAGCCCCCTTTGAGCGCTCAAAGACTATAAGGATTCCCGTGTATCTCTATGAATGGTCCGGCAAAGTAAAGGCAATGAAGGCGATTCTGGAAAAGGAGCTCGATAGAGAGCCCTCGAACGAAGAGCTGGCTAAAGAGCTTGGAATATCTACATCCGTTACAAAGAGGATAATTCAAGCCGCATCTGACGTAATGAGAAACGTAAGCTCCCTTGATACCCCGGTGACAGAACACGACGAGAGGACCCGGGTTGAATTCGTCGAAGACCATAGAATCCCCCAGCCGGACAAGGCAATCACAAAACGGATTATTAATAAAAGGATAAGGGACATACTCTCTCATCTGGACCCGAAAGAGCAGGAAATATTACGAATGCGGTTCGGGATCGGTATCAATACTACCTATACGCTGAGTGAAATAGGGAAGGAGTTTGGGGTTACGAGAGAGCGAATCAGGCAGATAGAGAAACAGGCGCTGGATAAAATATCCTCTTCTCCTTTGGGTGAAAACCTGAGGGACCTGATTTAATTTTTTGGACCTTGTATTATCTCAATCTCTTCTTTACTCTGTGAAGCGCCTTTGGGGCCTTGACCGAGTATCCACTCTTTGACGTAAGTGTCCAGATCAAAGGGCGGCTCCCACTTTTTGTTTATGAATATCAGAAGCTCCTGACCGGGATAAATCCTGGTGCCTCTTATCTCGCCGTTATTCCATTCCCTGATCTTCCTCCACTCCCTCGGGTTCAGCATATAGTATCCGGCAAGTACCCCCAGGCTTTCACCCTTTTTCACCGTGTGAAAAGTGGTTGTATACTTGGGCGGCGGGAATTCAATGGACTCCGCTTGAGGAAGATTGAAAGACAGCGAGATAATAAATACCGCAAGCAAGCTTAGAATTCTCATACCATCACTCCTTTAAGTATTATCGTTAACACCATAAGTTTACTACATTTTTTGACTCTTTGTATAGTGTCTGTGTATATTTTACAGTAGCAATATTAAGAAAGTCGGCTTTATGATGTAAATTAGTAAGCAGCTTATGCGAATAATTTTCCAAAGAGTGAAACAGGCGAGCGTCGAAACCACGGGCGAGGTCATAGGCCGAATAGGGCAGGGCGTCCTCGCCCTTTTGGGAGCGGGAAAGGATGATACCGACCAGGACGTAGAATACCTTGTCGAGAAGGTGCTTGGCCTCAGGATATTCGAGGACGAGACGGGAAAGATGAATCTCTCGGTAACGGATATCGGCGGGGAAGTGCTCGTTGTCTCAC
>QIHJ01000170.1 GCA_003229065.1 Candidatus Dadabacteria bacterium | reverse complement strand
ACATATTATTTCTTTCTGTCGTAAGTGGAAATAGTATTATGTATAAAGTATTTTTATCCGATGTTTAGTACAGGAGCAGCCTATGTCATGGAACCCCGATCTCTATCATAAGTTTCAGGAAGAGCGGTTTGCGCCGTTTCACAATCTTGCAGAGTTAATTACTGTTAAACAGGGAATGGAGGTCATTGACCTGGGCTGCGGCACGGGAGAGCTCACAAAATTGCTGTCGGAGAAACTGCCGTCAAGCCGCATTCTGGGAATCGATTCTTCACCTGAAATGCTGGAGCATGCAAATATCAAGTCGGCTCCGGGACTAAGTTTCGAGCTCCGTTCTATTACGGATATAGAAGGGGAGTGGGACTTAATTTTCTCAAACGCGGCAATCCAGTGGGTTCCAGAGCACAGGGAGCTTATTCCCAAACTTTTTTCCCATATCCTACCGGGCGGTCAACTGGCTGTTCAGCTCCCCTCAAGCCATAGCCACCCTACGCAAAACATGGTTCTTGAGACTGGAATGGAAGAACCCTACCGCAAAGCGCTGAAGGGGTGGTCGAGGAGCTATTCGGTACTAACGATCAGGGAATACTCCGAGCTCTTATTTGAGAGCAGAGGAGAGGACATAGTAGTGTTCGAGAGGATTTATCCCCATGTGCTTCGGGACTCCTACGCGATTTTAGACTGGCTTTCGGGAACAGCGGTTTTGCCCTATTTGGAGCGCTTGCCCGAGGAGCTGCGCGAACCCTTCCTCGGAGTTCTCGGTGATAAACTTAAGAAAGCTTATCCCGGTTCCCCCGTTTTTTATCCGTTCAACCGCATATTTTTTTCAGCGCACAAGCCTAAGTCGACCAGTGTAATACAAGAGGAGAATTGACATGAATGAAAAGAGATTTTCAATAGATGAAGCGCTCAGGTTTGGATGGAGGAAAATGACGGAAAATCTCGGGTTTTTCATCGTACTCATATTAATAGCGTTTTTGATAGGCTTTTTCTTCAGCAGTTTTGTGAGTTTATTCGAAAAGAATCTTTCGAGTCTTTCTCTGATTTTTACCATCGGCTCTGTCTTATTCAGTGTTTTTATGAGCATAGTATATATTAGGCTCGCTATAAATATCTATGACGGCGACAGGGGTCTCATACAAGATATATTGTCCCTGTCTCTTCCGTTATTCTTCAAGTTCCTGCTCGCTAACGTACTGTATTATCTTATTGTCGCAGCCGGTTTGATACTCTTTATCGTTCCGGGCTTTTACTTTATGGTTAAATATCAGTTCGTGCTCTACCTCGTTGTAGATAAAGGTATGGATGTGGTTCCGGCCTTTAACATGAGCTCGGAGATTACAAAGGGTATTAAGTGGCGGCTATTCTTATTTGATCTATTGATAGGGCTTATAATTTTTATCGGTCTACTGCTAGTTTTAGTAGGTTATTTAGTCGCTTTCCCGGTAGTGCTTATGGCGTCAATTCATGTTTACAGAAATCTATTTTCTCAGACGGGCGTAAGTACGGACAACCCTTTTCAGGCGCCCGGGTGAGTTAATACTATAAGGCGGAAGTATTATGAAAGGTAATTTTCAGTTGAAAATAGACGACACTCTGGAGCTTAATTCCCCGGACGAGAGCCGTGCCGGGGAATTATTCGAGTTAATCGACGCCAACAGGGAGTATCTCCGTCAGTGGCTTCCGTGGCTGGACAACAACAAATATCTGCATAACACCATAGATTTCATTAAGCTCTCGAGAAAACAATACAGTGACAATCTCGCTCTCAACTTAGCCGTCTGCTTTAGGAGTAAAATAGCCGGGATCATCAGCCTTCACCGCTTCGACTGGCCCAACCGTTCTGCGCATATCGGGTATTGGTTAGGCGAAAAGTATCAGGGCAAGGGGCTTATTACCAGGTCCTGCCTGGGTCTCCTCGATTATTCTTTTAGCGAC
>QIHJ01000037.1 GCA_003229065.1 Candidatus Dadabacteria bacterium | reverse complement strand
GCAATTTCAGTAATCAAGCTAAGGTTACGGTACATAAACTCCGTAAGCCTCCTGTTGTCGTCAACAGCCCCTGTGCCCGAGCGCCCGGCGACAAAGAGCTCGAAATCCGGTATGCAGAAAGTGTTCTGAACATCTACGGCTATTAGGCATATACGAAAACCGTCGTCTGAGGATGGGGCGATAGCATGCTCTGCCGCCCATGCTGGGGCCGCCCGGGCAATCTTCTGATACTCGACACGCCATACCTCGGCAACTTTTTCTGGATTAAAGTGTGGAGGCAGCGGCAGCTCATTTATCGTCATTTGTATTCCTATCTGCGAAGATTTGTAATATTAATAGTCTATTACGGAATTGACATTATATCAGCCAGTGGCAATAATCAAGCTATTACCTCATAAGCGCTGTGACATAAAGATAGATAATGCAAGATAAACTCAAAAAGAACGGAATTAAAGCCTACATATTCATCACCTGTCTTGTGGACACATTTTTTCCCCAGGTGGGGGAGAGCATGGTCGGAGTGCTCGATAGATTGGGTGTGGAAACGGAATTTCCGGACGATCAGACATGCTGTGGACAAGTGGCTTTTAATAGCGGTTACCAGGATGATGCACGAGTTGTAGCAGAGAGGTTCCTAAATATCTTCGAAAATGCGATAAATGACGGCTCAGGTAAGGAGATTTACATCATATGCCCCTCCGGATCGTGCACTTCTATGGTTAAAGTGTTCTATCAAGAATTATTCCGTAACAATTCGCCGTTATTGAACATCATGAAAAAAATATCATCCCGGACATTTGAGTTTACGGATTTTTTGGTAAATGTGCTCAATATAACGGACGTAGGGGCTGAATATAGTGGCAAAGTTACCTATCACGACTCATGCCATATGCTCCGGGAGCTTGGAGTAAACAATGCCCCGAGGGAGCTAATCCGCTCCGTAAAGGGGGTGGAATTCAAAGAAATGGAGATGAGCGACGCCTGCTGCGGCTTTGGCGGCACTTTTTCGGTTAAATTCCCCGAGGTCTCGGTCTCGATGCTGGATGAGAAAATCGACTGTATTGAAAAATCAGGCGCAGACACGGTGGTTTCGGCGGATATGGGGTGCCTTATGAATATAGGAGGAGTGCTTAGCAGAAGAAATATTCCCGTAAATGTCATGCATATCGCGGATCTGCTTGCAAAAAACGGTAAGACGGATTAATTATGGCATTTGAAAAAGTAGCATTTGAAAAAGATTCCTCGAAAGCTTTGAAAGACAAAAAGTTAAGGTCCGCGCTTGTTAACGTTACCGACCGCTTTAGGACTTCCCGAAAAAGAGCGAGCAGTCAGGTGCATGACTGGAATGAGCTCAGGGCGCGCGGCAGGGAGATTAAAAAAGAAACAATTGAAAACCTGGACAAATACCTCCTTATGCTCGAGGGGAGCGTCAAAAATGCCGGAGGTCGTGTACACTGGGCACGAGACGCGCGCGAAGCGTGTGAGATTATAGTCGGGATAGCGCGTGAGGGCGGGGTCAGCTCGGTTGTTAAGAGTAAGTCCATGGCCACAGAGGAGATAGAGCTTAACTCGGCGTTTGAGAGTAATGGCATAAAGGTAGTCGAGACCGACCTCGGCGAGTATATAATACAGCTTGCCGGAGAGCACCCGTCGCACATCATAGCTCCCGCGATACATAAAACTAAAGAAGATATAGCGGAGCTCTTCTCCGAGAAGTTAGGAATTCCCCATTATAATGAGCCGGAAGAGCTGACGAAAGTTGCCAGGGAGAGGCTAAGGAGTGAGTTCCTGAGCGCCGGGATGGGTGTCTCCGGAGCAAACTTCGCTGTTGCCGAGACCGGTACTATCGTCATAGTTGAAAACGAAGGCAACGCCAGGCTCACGACCACGGTGCCCAGGATCCATGTAGCCCTTGTGGGAATAGAGAAGCTCGTTCCC
>QIHJ01000092.1 GCA_003229065.1 Candidatus Dadabacteria bacterium | reverse complement strand
GCATTAATAAACACATGTAGCCTGAGCCCTTCGACAAACTCAGGACAGGCTCTGTCGAAGGGTGGTCTTTCTCTGTAATGCGCTTGCCGGGGCGTAGTCCATTGACGAAGCCTGGTAGCTTAAGCGAAGGGTGGTCATCCCGAACACATTCTCATTTCCCCTCCCCTCCAATTGTAGTAAGATATACACTTTACTAATAAAAACATGTAGGGAGAGCACACCATGAGAGTAACGGCACTAATAACAATCTGTCTTCTCATTGTATCTATAGCATTCAAAGCCTATTCCGAAGACCATAAGCTCAGGGATCTGGACGCTTTCATAGAACAGGCGATGAAGGACTACGGGGTTCCTGGCGCTTCGGTCGCAGTGGTAAAAGACAACGATGTCGTCTACTTAAAGGGTTTCGGATTAAGAAAGACGGGATCAGACCTCAAGGTCAATGAGAATACCATATTCCAGCTAGCCTCAGTTACGAAAACATTTACAGCAGCCTCAGTCGGAATTGCAGTAGACCGGGGCAATATGGAGTTTGATGAAGAAGTGATTAATATCCTCCCTTACTTCGCTCTCCACGACCCCTATCCCACAAGATACACTACCCCCCGCGATTTGCTCTCACACAGGACGGGGCTTCCGGCCTTTACCGGGGATCTATTCGATCACCTGGGCTACACGAGGGAGGAAGTTGTACGTAGAATACGGTTTATCGAGCCCGCATGCAGCTTCAGGGAAGAGGCAAATTACTCTAACCTAGGGTTCTTTCTAGCAGGCGAGACCGCTGCCAATTCAAGTGGCTCAACTTGGGAAAACCTGGTGCGTACCAGCATTTTAAGCCCGCTCGGAATGAACCGCTCGGGATTCACAGACAGTATAGATAAGCAGTCAAACGCAGCGTTCCCCCACGCATTCATAGACGGCGATACGCGCGTCGTACCCTACAACAAACAGGGCGTGCTCGCTCCCGCGGGCGCCATGACGTCCACAGCGTCCGATATGGCGCATTACATGGTTATGTTACTGGACCAGGGGAAGTATCTCGGCAGGCAGATACTCTCACCCGAGACAGTCACTCAGATGTTCACACCTGCTATGGTTGACACCCCCGGGTTCGCAGAGCTCCCGCCGATATCCGCCGAGTCGGGTTTCAACTACGGACTTGCCTGGGGCATTTATCACTGGAAAAACCACCGGATCCTTGAAAAGGGAGGGGCTCTTGACGGTATGCGCTCCGTTACAGTGCTGGTGCCTGAGTTAAAGCTCGGCATTACGGTGCTTGCTAATATGAATTTAACCGTTCTCCCGGAAGCGGTACGAGCCTATGTGCTTGAGCGCTATCTTGGCGATGCCGACTACGATATCCAGGCCGAGATACAGGAGCGCTCGAAGAAAATCGCCGCAATGCTAAGCTTTGATCCGGAGACAAAAATAAATAATCCGAAACCCCCGAGCCTTGACCTAAGGGGTTATACGGGAACCTATGAAAACGACGTGTACGGAGAGTTCACGGTTGTCCTGAAGGAAGGAAGCCTCGGCGTCCTGGCAGGCCCGGCACAATATACCGGCACTTTGAGTCATGTGAATTACGACACCTTCCACCTGAATTGGCCTATAGTGATAAACCTGCCCGACGAAACCACTTTTGTCATAGACTCGGAGGGGAAAGTTACGCAATTCATCACAGAGTCCATCGGTACATTTAAAAAGACGGAGTAGAATTCGGGAAGGCACTTTCGCATTCTCGCTCTGCTGCAGCTAACACTTTATTTATTTACGGCCCCGTGCATGGCACGTCAGGCGGCGCGTCCCACGCCATAAGCTCAGTACACCTGGCAAGGTTGGCGCAGCTTATCTTAAACGCCTTAAGTTCAGGATCGGCGGCAGCCAAGGCTTCAACTCCCACCGGAATGTTGTTGCACACGCTCGCATCGAAACCGTCGTCCC
>QIHJ01000089.1 GCA_003229065.1 Candidatus Dadabacteria bacterium | reverse complement strand
GGTGCAAATTGAAAAGATGAGATTCCGGTGGGGACAGAGGCTGGGGGCAGCGAGTGAATGTCTTTCATGAGCGAGAGCAGGAATACAATTAGAACGTGCGATGCACGCAGGAATATGGGGACTCGCAGCGAATCTTATTACGATCGGCGCGGTTTCAATTTTCTATAATAGAGAAAAAACGAGTACAAAAGTACAGTAGAGATTTATATAGAATCTCCCATGAGGAATCTATCTCCTGTCGGGCTCTTGGCCCCGCCTTCGGGCTCTAGTGTCAGGAGAAAGTTCTGAATCTTCCAGTGATCCTATTTTCATGAGACTCTTTCCATCTTTCCCTACTTTAAAAATACCCGCGCTCTTGGGAGTACCGTCAGCGACTACCCACCACTGATAAGTCTTGCCGGAGGGCGCTGGTGGCAAATTGAGAGAGACAAAAAGGGCCTCGTTGTCCGGCTTGTCCCAGTGAACTCTTCCCACTGGGTCATACGCCGGGCTCGTGTCTCTTAGCTTTACGATTACAACGTCCGGATCGTGTAGAAATCTTGCCAGGTCTTCAAGTTTTGCAAGCTCTGTCTCAAGCACTGCAAACTCCTCTTTCTCAACTTCCAGAGTTTCCCTGAGTGAGCCGAGCTCTTCCTCCTGTAAAGAGATACGCTCATTTAGCTCGCTTATCATTGTCGATCTATCGTTCAGATTGTCCCTGAGCGATAAATTAGAGATGAACAGCACCAGTACGGCCGCAGCGGCAACCGCTCCCCCAAGTCCAAGCCATAGGGGCCGGATCCTCTCCCAAAGTGGAACGGGCGCTTCTTTTATTTCATGGTCAGACTGAGATTTAAGTGTGTTTTTAAAATCAGAGATGAGCTTCTTTTTAAGAGCCGGGTCGGGTGCAACTCCCGGAGTCGCGTAGGACATCATCGATACTACTTTGTTATATTCCCCGAGCAGCGAGAGCGCCTCGGGAGAGCCGCTATTTATTAACCGCTCTGCCTCTTTAAGCTCTTCCCCCTCTAGTATGCCGAGGGCGTATAGGGAAATAAGCTCCTCAATTCTTTCCTGTTCCGTCATACCGTCCTTTACTGTCAAGCAATTTCACCTTCTCTAGCAACTTCTATAGAGATATTATATCTAATTTTATGAACCCATGTGAGTTTGTAACATATAGACTGTGTTGTTTATAACATATACGCCGGAAAAACCCTTAACGGTTTAAATACGCGGAAAGACCGGAGCACCAGGTGCGATCAGGGGGGAAATAAAATCAGGATTAACCACGAATGGACACAAATTAACACTAAGGGTAAATTACGACACCTCCACCATACCTATAACCATGGCGAAAGTGTCGCAGCGTGATCGGGGGACAGGTATAAAGTTAGAGAAATCTAAAGGATGCTGGCATGTTGATAACCTTTTTAACATCTTGATATAGCATCAAGCGGCTCTACGGGTTACAATATGATCAATTCTGTAAAAGAACCGCTACATCATGACTAAACTCAAGGACAAACTCTCAAAGCTGCCTTCAAACGAAAAGGATCTGGCCGAGCTGATAGAGAAAATAGCCAGGGGCTGCGAGTCAGCGCTCAGTAAATTCTACGACCGTACAGTCTCCCGGGTCTACGGGCTTGCGCTCAAGATACTCACAAAGAATCATGATGCTGATGAAGTGGCGATGGACGTGTTTAAGCAGATTTGGAACAAAGCCGCCGACTACACGCCCGAGCGCGGCTCACCCACCGCATGGCTGATTACGCTCACAAGGAGCCGCGCCATAGACAGGCTCCGCACAGATAACAAGAGGAAGATACGGGAGGAATCGCTCGATTTCAAAGTCCCTGCATCTTCTTCGACTTCGGATGAAAAAACAGATATTAGGGAAAAGCGCGATCTCATAAACGGCGCCCTGTCTGCTCTTCCCCCGGGGCAGAGAAAATCAATAGAGCTTGCCTATTACTACGGTCTCACACAGACGGAAATCGCTGACGTAATGAACAAGCCCCTCGGAACGGTAAAGAGCTGGATGCGGGCGGGCATGTCCAAACTCAGGGCCAGCATGGGTGCTGAGGAGATGGGGACAGGCCGGAGCGCATAGCGCGATCGGGGGGCAGGTATAGAATCAGAAGACGGGCCGGAGCGCATAGCGCGATCGGGGGGCAGGTATAGAATCAGAAGACAGGCCGGAGCGCATAGCGCGATCGGGGGGTATAAAATTAAACACCCCGCGTTCATACCCCTAGAGT
>QIHJ01000346.1 GCA_003229065.1 Candidatus Dadabacteria bacterium | reverse complement strand
AGCATTTTGATAATATGGCATCTACAAAAGCTAAGCCGAAGGTGTTTTTAG
Source organism: Candidatus Dadabacteria bacterium (assembly GCA_003229065.1). Taxonomy (GTDB): domain Bacteria; phylum Desulfobacterota_D; class UBA1144; order Nemesobacterales; family UBA2774; genus UBA2774. The sequence goes on along the minus strand of QIHJ01000346.1, from coordinate 2,319 downwards.
ACGCCGACACCTCCACATGCCCTGTGTCTTTCGACGCCGCAGTAAGGGCATCGGGCGGTATGCTGTCCGCAATTGAAAGCGTGCTCGAAGGAGAAGTGGACAGGGCTATGCCCTATGTCAGACCCCCCGGACACCACGCTGAGGCTGACAGGGCTATGGGGTTCTGCCTCTTTAACCACGTTGCCGTAGGCGCTGGGTATTTAACCCGCGTAAAAGGGCTCAGCCGAGTGCTTGTCATAGATTGGGACCTCCATCATGGAAACGGCACGCAGCATATATTTTATGATGACCCGTCGGTGCTATATTTTTCAACCCACCAGCACCCCTATTACCCGGGCACCGGAAGCCTCGAAGAAAAAGGCGGCGGCGAAGGCGAAGGCTACAATATTAACGTCCCCCTGCCCCCCGGTATGGGAGACCCCGAGTACCTGAAAATATTCGCCGAGATCCTCGGGCCTGTGATAGACCAATACAAACCCGAGTTTATCCTGGTTTCAGCAGGATTCGACACGTTTTTCGAAGACCCGCTTGGCGGTATGAAAGTCACCCCCGAGGGGTTCGCCAAGCAGACCAGATTCTTAACAGACTGCGCCGATAAACACTCAAACGGCAATATTGTCTTCGTTTTAGAAGGCGGATACAACTTAGACGGCCTATGGATATCGAACAAAGAAGTTATAGAAGAATTACTCGATAAAAAACGAAGTGATTACAGTGTAGTAGAAGATACACCTCAAGTAGATACTATTATTGAAAATGTAAAGAAAGAATACTCAAAATACTGGGATTTCTAGGCGGTTCCGGTCTTTCGTTTCTCTTTTCTATAGTCTTTCCCTTCAAGGTACATAAACTCGCACATTTCGTAGAGTCTGGAAGCGATCCGATCCCCTATCCTGACCTCTAGAATCTCTTTATCTTCACCTATTTCTCTTGCAATGTCCCTGGATATATAATTTGTGGTTATAAGGGTTTTCTTTGAGGCGTTATAGCGCTTGGATATGAGCTGATCGAGGATGTTAAGCTCCCATTCGTTACTCCTGCCCTTACCGAGCTCATCTATCACAAGCACCTCCGTATCTATAAGAGGCAGTATAACCTCATTTTCGGGAGTCCCTTCGGAATATGCCTGTTTTAACTCGGAAAGGAGATAAAAGAAGTCCTTAAACATGCATCTCACACCGTGATAGAGCGTAAGCTCGGATATAGTGCCGACGGCAAGGTGTGTTTTACCAAGCCCCGAAGGGCCCATCAATAAAAAACCCTTTTTCGTAGGGTATTTCTTTACGAATTCGTCCTTTGCGTATTTAAGCGCCAGCTGAAGGGGTTTATTAATCTTCCGGGGCTCGAGCCCCGCGTCCACCTGAAGCACATGTGAATACTTAGCCGGTATGCCTGCCAGGTTATAAAGCTTAACGTTTCTCCTCACAACGCCGCAGAGACCGCATGGGGAGATATAGGAGTATCCGTTTTTTTTCTGGGACAATACGCTGCCCGACCCCCCGCACTGGGCACAGTGGTTAGCGCATCCGCAGAGCTCCGCACGGGCGTAGGTCTCGCTCTCCAAAACATGAAACCCCGACCAGTGACAATCGTCACACCCTATCTGCTGTCTTTTTGTTTCCATACTCACCCTCAGTCGTAACTATACAAAGATCTTACTCCATATTTATTATGAATGATTTCGTTCCGAAATGATATAACGCTCTCGGTAAACGCCTTCTCTGTCATGTAGCGCCCCCTGCCCTTCACCTTTTCTTCGGCCTCCCTATTTACGGAATCCCTTTCCTTCTCAGGCAGTGTAGACAAACTCCTCTATACAATCCCCCTCAAGCTTAATTATTCTGCCGAGGGCGTTTTCCTCCTCCACGTCTTCCAATTCCAATACGCTATTTCTGAGCTTTATGTAATAATTCCGGATGTTTGCCCTTTTCTCTTCATTAATAAAATTGCCCAGCTTCTCAGTAACCTCTCCGATGATACCCGATTGCTCCATACCCGTTTGCTGAGATATCTTCCTCTCTTTAAGAGGGCTGTATTCATCTATGCTCTCCTCGATAAACGAATAACACTGCCTCAAGCTTCTTATTCTATTTTCCCCCTTATCATCCTCCGCATTTAGCTTCTTAAACGCATGGTTTATTCCCCGGAGCACTACTTCCTTGGGTATCTGTCTGTCCCGAAGCTTCGATATAAGCGCATAGTCATTGGATGAGAGCATAATCCCCTCCCCGGCAAGCGAGATAAAATAGCTCTCCACATCCTTTATATAGCGGCTGTCTTGTGTCATCAGAGTATGTAGTTATTTTACTCGATAATCCA
>QIHJ01000337.1 GCA_003229065.1 Candidatus Dadabacteria bacterium | reverse complement strand
GTATCAAACGGGGGCTGATGGCAGACCATTACCGTAGGAGCGCTCTTTTTAGCCCCTTTAAGCGAGCTTGCCAGTATATCTCTATACTGATCTTCTGAATATACGGTGGGGGTCGGGCTCGGGCATGGCAGGGAGCCTCCCGCGCCTATAAAGTTAACACCCCCGATCATTTTTACTCTGCCGTGCAGGTTTATCTTTTGTTTATCCAGATAATCACCGACCCCCTTGGTATCACAATTGCCGGTAACAGCAAGTATGTTCGGATTTGAGATTCTTAGGGATTCTATGAGCTCAGCCGCTTGTTCTCCGCTCCCGAAATGCGTGAGGTCACCCCCTATAATAACCAAATCAACTGAGGATAACTCGTCTCTGATTTTTTCAATTGGGTGGTTATTGCCGTGAATGTCTACAATGTTTATTATCTTCATGCTTGCGCGTTCCTCTATAGTCTTTATCTAGCAAATCGAGTACTTATGTGTCTGCAAACTAATATAACAGATTTAAGTTAGTGGAGTCTATATGGAATCGTGTTCGAGGCAGTAAGTTGCCTGCCTGAAGAAATATAGGAACCTGTCGTACCTTGAGCCTTTAAGTCTAAGCCCAAGCTCGTCGAATAGCTCTTTCCATTCACTGTCGGTTTTATTGCTGTGCGGGTGGCCTCTAAACTCAAAATTGAACAGTGAATCAAATATGAAGGTCAGATATTTTTGGAAGACATTTGTGTATATATCCTCAATTATAACAATATTACTAGCAACTCTCTTGGCTTCTGATAGAACCGTGCGCGGGTCTTCTGTATGATGCAGAACAGTAAGAATAAGCGCGGTATCGAATGATTTTTTTGAATAAGGGATCGTAATACCGTCATAAATTACAGGTTTAATACGCTCGCTTAGCGTACGGTCATCGACATCTAATGGCGTTACATTATACCCCTCTGTTTCGAGTAATATACAGACGCTTCCCACTCCCGTACCTATATCAAGAATTCTGTCGTCGAGCCTGAGATAATTACGAATTCTTGTCAGCTTGAAGCGGGCGTCCGCCAGCCATAATCTGAAAATCAGATTTTTCAGGAAGGAGACGGTCTTTCTTTTAAGGAGAGTGAAGCTGCTTATCATCAAATAATATGAGGATTATCATTTAGAAGCGACTCATTATTCGCGTATGAGCTTATTTGCATATAACTTGGAGCTCATCAAACCTCCGGAGCTCTATCATTTCAATAAAAAATGCGTCGTCCAGACCCCCGGTCACATCGCAGCGGTCATCGCACTGCTCATCGGTGCAGCTCCTTGTATTACGTATATCAGAAGGTGAGGTGCATATATCGGCGCATTTTGCCTCGACAAAGTTGAGAGGAGTATTCTTTACCTGACTGATCAAGGCTCTGGCTACATTCCTATCTGTAAAGCATCGCCTCAGCTTTCTTTCACAGTGGTTTTTTACTGTAAACAATATAGCAAGCTCAATATTAACTGTATCGGAGTTGGCTGCCGCTTGGTACTGAGGTGTAAAAACCCCTGCTAATAAGAGTATAATTATAATTTTTTTCATTATATCCGCCTCAAATAGTTTTTTTAATACCTATTTCCCACACTGTTGATTGAGCACTAAATTGAATTGCTCAAGCTGAGATAATCCCAATTCCCCGGCTTTTTTTAAATCCTGACATCCCTTTTCTTTCTGTCCCAATTCAATTTTCACATAACCTCTGACGTAATAGGCATCGGCAAAATCGGGCTGAAGCTCAATTGCTTTATCGAAATCCTTAATCGCCCCATTTTTATCGTTCTGATTGGTCTTCACTGCGCCCCGTCTAAGGTACGCCGGCGCAAAGTTCGGGTTAATCTCAATCGTTTTTGTGAAGTCCTTATCCGCTTGTTTGAAATTCTGGGTTATCGCGTAAGCGTAGCCCCTGTTGTAATAAGCCTCCGCTAACTCGGGATCTGCCTTAATAGCCT
>QIHJ01000081.1 GCA_003229065.1 Candidatus Dadabacteria bacterium | reverse complement strand
CTTCACAGCGTCCTCTACAGGATCCTTAGGGAGCTTTAAATGCTCGGTGATTGAGTGGAGAGTCCAGCGGTCTTTACCGTGATAAAAGTTATATCCTATAAGAAACATTACTACAAAAGAGAGCTTCTCCCTGAGCTTGGTGGTAAGATGAATTACCTCCTTATTGACGGTAAGGAATTTGAGGTTCTGAAAACAGTAGGCGATCTCGGCGCCTATGAGAACGATGAGCCAGTTGAGATAGAGCCAGATCATAAATATGATAAGAAGTGCAAGGCTTGAGTATATGGCCGCGTATTTAGTCGAAGAAGCAACCGAAATAGTAAAACCCCAGCTTGCTATATGCCACGCCAAACCACCTATTGCCCCTCCAACTAGCGCGGATTTTACATTAACTTTAGTATTGGGAATCAGTATGTATATAAAACTGAACACAAGGACTACGAAAAGGTAGGGTATCAACTGCCATGCCAATAGGACTATCGTACCCAGGGGTTCTATGGATAAAATTTTAGTAACTACCGTATTGCTCTCGAGCGTAGCCATCACGCCGAGCGCCGCTACCATAAGCACCGGTCCGATCAGAAGAATTGTAAGATAATCACTGAACCTCCTTACCAGGCCCCTTCCTTTCTTCACCTTCCAAATTTTATTAAGAGAGTCTTCGATCTTATTTATAACAGATACTGAAGTGTAAATTAATAGCAAAAGTCCGATAAATCCGAGCACGCCGAAGTTAATCCTGCCTATGAACTCGAGTATTTGAGTCGTTATTTCAGCTCCTTTCGGACCCAGGGGCGCAAGAAATTGTAATAAAAAGGGCTCGAGCTTATTTTCAACCACCCCGAAAGCTTTTAGTATCGAGATGCTGAATGCCAAAAGCGGGACTAGCGAGAGAAACGTGGTATATACGAGGCTCATTGACCTCAAGGTGAGCTCGTTTTCGCGGAACTCGCGGACAGTTACGTAAACAAACCTTACCAAATTGACGAGGAAAGATCTTGTCGAGTTGAGCGCGCTCGTATCTATCGACCAGAGCCGGCTCGTCAAAAAGTAGTTTATTTTCTTTACAAGCTCAGACATACGATTCTTTCCTTACGCCTAAATATAATATCATTTTAAGTATGATGATAAAAATGGGGCGTGTGCATAATAAGATTCTTAAGACCGGTATAGTTAGACTTTGTTTATGAGCGGCAGCTAATCGAGATCGAAGCAGATTTTTTTGAATTTGCAGGTCTCGCAAATTCTCTCATTTTCAGTCCGTGGAAAATCGCTCATTTCGGCTATATTCTCATCCGGGTCTGAAAGAAAGCTCTTCATATCATCTATACTTTTATTTATATACTCCTGTGCTTCTATTAACTCCCTCGGGCTGTAGGTGTGGCTCACGGTCTGATTACTCAAGAGGTTAAGTTCGGTTACAGTGATTTTATCGGGTGGAAGATCGTATTCCTCATGCGCGAATAGGGTATATACCCGGAACTGAAGATCGGCCGATTCGCCTTTACCTGTTTTCCAGTCGACAATCTCTATTACCTCTCCTGACTCAACTGCCAGGTCCAGCTTGACGAAGACTATTTCGGGACTAAACGAAAACGAAGCCGCGGTCATGCTCTCAATTGAAATTAAGGACTCTTTAGGGAGCTTTTTTATTCGCTCAAGGACTTCAGAGTTATAGAAATTCTGAAGACACAGAATCACGTCATCATAATTACTTTTCCATACATGATCGGGCGTATTGGTTTTATACTCATGCTCAAAGAGAGCAATCTCGTTTTTCATACTGCCCCGTTTATTCCAGTACAGTCTTTCCCGGGAAGACCTGAATTGTTCTCTCATAAGCCCGGTTACCCTTTGGACAGATTTATCTTTTGGGAATAGTCGAGTAGTTGAAGTAAGCTCTTTTAGGATTCTCTCTATCTCCCAGTGAACGGTAGACCCTTTCCACATATGTATATTCTGGAGGTTC
>QIHJ01000187.1 GCA_003229065.1 Candidatus Dadabacteria bacterium | reverse complement strand
CAAAATATATTCTGTCTAACCCGCTATTTTGTAAATAGAGACGTATTCAGCATCAGCTTAGGCAAGTGGATAATGCTTCAGATAATAACGGGCCTGTTATTCGTCCCGGGATTACTGATTTGGTACAAGAACACTGTCGCGATGCAGAGCGGTTTCTGGCTTTCCGAGCCTGCTCTAATTGATATTGTAAGATACTTCTATCATTTCACAGGCCGGGACTACATTCTCTTCTTTTTGTTTTTTGTACTCGCCTTATTTTCTTTCATCAATTTCAGGGCCATAGGCAATAGTAAATATATAAGAGATATGCTAGATATAAAAGACGACCCGTCCCGCAATTCCTTCCACTCGAATGTTAATGCTATGTATCTGCTCTTACTATGGCTATTCGTGCCGATTCTCATTCCTTTTATAATATCTCTTGTTTCCACCCCCGTACTCCACACGCGCTACCTGATCGGCTCTTCCCTGGCGCTTTATCTCCTGGTCGCGAAGGGTATATGCAACTTGCACAGTAAAAGGCTTACGGTTCTTATCCCGGCAGTTATACTTATTCTATCCATCTGGCCTCTCAGGATGTACTATGTCGATGCGCAAAAGCATCAATGGAGAGAAACCGTCTCCTATCTGGAAAACAATGCCGAAGATTACGACAGTGTGTTCGTGTATCCTGTGTTTGATGTAAGAACGGCGGCGTACTATAAGGAAAGAGAGGATTTACACTTCGTTCCTCTCACTTCCGAGGCAGCAGGTGAGCTTCCGGACAGGTTTTGGGTCGTTATCGGACTATTCGCAAAGACTGACGAGCAGGCAATAAAAAGAGACATGCTGGGTGAATACGATTTACAGCCTGTGAAGAGTTTTAGTAGACTTAATTTATACTTATACGAAAAGGAAAAGGATTGAGGCAGGATTAATTATATGAACGATGGCAAGAAATTTCACTCAGGATTTATATCGGTAACCGGAAGGCCAAACGTCGGCAAGTCCACACTTATAAACGCCCTTGTCGGCGAGAAAATCGCCGCCGTATCCGATAAACCCAACACAACGCGCAACAAGATACTGGGCATCAAAACCACTGACTCGGCCCAGATGATTTTTCTCGATACCCCCGGTATCCACAGAGCCCGCGGCAGGCTCGGTAAGGCGATGGTACAGACAGCCGTAGCTGCCTCTCAGGAAGCGGATGTAATACTGATGATGGTTGAAGTGGATAACCCGTTTGGGAGGGGGGACAGATTTATTATAGAGAAGCTCCCGAAGCCCGCTATCCTGGTTATTAATAAGATAGATAAAATTAAGAAGAAGGACATCCTGACGATAATCGAGCTCTCACGGGAATTCGAGGGGAAATTCTCTGAAATCATTCCTATCTCGGCCAAAAACTCAGACGGTACTATCGAGCTTGTGAATGTGATTGAGGGGCATTTGCCCGAAGGTCCGAAGTACTTCCCCGAGGATATGTACACGGATCAGCCCGAAAAGTTCCTGGCGGCCGAGCTCATACGGGAAAAGATATTCTCCCTTACGCAAAAGGAGATACCCTATTCGACAGCCGTAGTGATCGAAGAGTTCCGGGACGTGCCGGAGAAAAAGCTTGTCACAATCGCTGCAGTCGTATACGTGGAGAGAAAGAACCACAAGGGGATCATCATAGGCAAAAACGGTGGTATGCTTAAGGAAATCGGCAGCCTCGCGAGGGTGGATATTGAACGTATACTCGGGACTAAGGTTTTTCTGGAGCTCTGGGTAAAGGTGAGCGATAAGTGGACCGAAAGAGATAATCTTATTAGTGAGTTTGGCTATGGAAGCTAATGGTTTTTAATCTAGTGGAAACAGTTAGAGAGGCTTCGTGTAGTGACTCATAGAAATGGCAGAATGAATTACTTTTACTACTCACCCTTAAATACGGGCTTTCTCTTCTCGGCAAATGATTTCTGTCCCTCTTTGTAGTCGCTGCTGTTCTGTACGTCGAGTATCAAATTTCTGATAA
>QIHJ01000286.1 GCA_003229065.1 Candidatus Dadabacteria bacterium | reverse complement strand
GGTATTCCAGAAAGCGTTACCTCCGCAACCTATCAGCGTGATTGATCGGGAGCCCGGAAGAAGATCTGATGCGCTTTTTCGCTCAGAGACAATACTATTGTATTCACTTACGCTAACAGTCTGAGTGATATTGAAACCGGAGTCCCTGGCAATTGTCTTGAGTCTTTCTAATATAACTTCGGGGTTCATGAGCTATGCTGTCGTGATTTTAGGGTAGGGGTTCCTCTTGCTGCACGGGCTCTTCTGCTATGGCCGGAATGCCGGTTTCGAGGTTCTGGCTGATCTCGTCAATCTCCTTTAAAGTAGGCAGGTCGCCCAGGCTCTTTAGGCCGAACACCTCTAAGAACTCACCGGTCGTGCCATATAGGAAGGGTTTCCCTATAACCTCTTTTCTTCCTTTGATCTCTATAATCAGTCTCTCAAGCAAAACGTTTATTACTCCCGAGCAGTCAACGCCCCTTATACTCTCGACTTCTATCCTCGTTACGGGCTGTTTGTACGCTATAATAGCTATTACCTCAAGCGCCGCGCGGCTGAGACGGAACTTCTTTACACGCTTAAGGAAATTCGTAATGTGGTCGCTTGATCCAGGCGCTGTCCTGAACTGATAACCGCCGGATATGTTAGCCAGATAGATACCACGTCCCATCTCCTCCCACTCGTTAAGGAGCTCCTTAAGACAGTTCCTGATCTCCGAGCGTTCTATATCTGGGAACACCTGTGCAAGCTTATCCAAACTCACAGGCTCTCCGGATACGAATATGATACTTTCTATCGATTTCTTTAAATCAGTTTGATTCATTTTTAAATCAGCTTGCTCAGAAATGATTATCTCCAGAATATACTATTATCATAGAAGAGCCGGGCGACTCCCCAACTATTTGAACCGTGTCCATCCTGATGAGCTCGAGTAGAGATAAAAACGTAATGACAAGGTCAAATTTAGACTTGCACTCTGTAAATAAACGCTCAAAACCTATCTCTCCAAGCGTCCTTATTCTATTTACCACTTGTTCTAATTTTTCATCGAGCGTAATTTCTTCTATAATAAATGTCAGATCCTCTGCCCAGAGCTCTTTTCTTCTGTCATAGAATTCCCGGAAAGCCTCTATAAGCGACCATAGATTAACCGGTACAAGCTCTACTTCCTCTTCTATGCCCAGGTCCTCCCGGTCAGGCTCTCGTTTGAATACGTCTCTTCCAAGCACCTCTCCGCCCAGTAGATCAGAGGCGGCGTCCTTATAAACCTGATACTCGAGAAGCCTCTTCACCAGCTCAGCCCTCGGGTCATCTTCGTCCTCTTCGATCACCGGTTTGGGAAGTAGCATCTTGGACTTTATGAGCGAAAGCTCAGCGGCTATAACCAGGTAGTCACCCGCGACTTCAAGATTGAGCACCTTCATCAACTCAAGATACTCGATATACTGCTCCGTAATGGCTGCGACCTTTATATCGTATATGTCCATCTCGTTTTTCTTTATCAGGTGAAGCAAAAGGTCAAGCGGGCCTTCAAAGAGGTTTATCTTTATTACACAAGGCTCTTTGGGCTCGAGCGGTCCTGCGCCTGGTATTTGGTTTTTCATGCTATTAATTGTCCTATAATACCCCAAAGCTGGTTGAAACTGTAGCCCGAGAGAAATTCCGACAGTAGTGAGGCAGGGAGGAAAATGTATCTGAATATTCCACTCGCGAATATGAAGAGTCCGAACAGAAGCAGCACGCCGTAGGGCTCGAACCGGCTATACACCCTGAGCTCCCTATCGGGTAGTACTGCGTAAAGCACCCTCGAGCCGTCAAGCGGAGGGATAGGGATCAGGTTGAAAATTGCAAGAGCTATGCCGTAGACAAAGGAAAGTATAATGAACACAGGTATCACTACGTATGCGCCCGAGAATACAAGCTCTCCAGTTAGCATCCTCGGTATCATAAAGCTCAGTATCAAGCCCGCAACGACTGCTGTAGCCAGGTTGGAAAGAGGGCCCGCAATTGCCACAAGGAGAGTGCCTTTCTT
>QIHJ01000176.1 GCA_003229065.1 Candidatus Dadabacteria bacterium | reverse complement strand
AGGCCTCGACGTCTCTTACCGAAGTTGAGGGTAAAAACGTCTGCATGGTGAATGACCAGCTCTTTGTTAAAGACCAAATCCCCGTTGAGTACGAAGGTAAAACATACTACGGCTGCTGTGAGATGTGTAAAGCTACAATCAAGAACAACCCACAAAGCCGCGTGGGCATCGACCCCATAAGCGGGAACGAGGTAGATAAATCAGTGGCCGTAATCGGCGCGGCGCCTGACGGGAGCATTTACTATTTTGAGAGCGAAGAGAACCTTCAGAATTTTAACCCTTCGGCGACGAATTAGACAGGCATTTAAATCTCTATCTCGGCCTAAGATCATGCAGCGACGTTAAGAACACGTCTGCTTACCGGGCCGTCGAGCAGGGCGCGTATCTGATCGAGCACTCCGGTCTCTTCGCGCCAGTGATGATACTTTTTATAGTGCTCCATAGAGACCCATTTCTCTACCAGCACCAGATTGCCCGAGTCCTCGGAATCGATGCAAACATCTATCGACTCACAGCCTTCAAAGGCCCTGGTGTCGGGAACTATCTCTGCAAAAAATTCAACTGCCTTGGATATGCTCTCGGGCTTTAATTTCGCGTCTACTATTAAAATTGTGCTCATAGGGGTTTCCTCCTTATACGGAATAACTGGCTGGGGCACAAGGATTCGAACCTTGATCTTCGGATCCAGAGACCGACGTACTGCCCTTATACTATGCCCCAGTAGAGCATTTAGTATTTATAATAATCCCCGAGCAGTCAAGTACTTGATAGCTTCCTCCCATTAGCTAAACTAAAATCATATATGGATAAGCAAGCCGGCATACTGGAAACCTTTAAGAACCAATATACTGAGAGGGAATACGAGATAGATATTTCGTGCCCCGAATTCACTTGCGTGTGTCCCAAGACAGGGCAGCCCGACTTTGCGACTATCAATATAAAGTACGTGCCCGCCGAGCTTTGTATCGAGCTCAAGTCTCTAAAGCTATATATATACGCATACCGAAACGAAGGCGCTTTTCATGAGCACGTAACTAATAAAATTCTGGATGACTTCGTAGAGACCTGCAAACCAGTAAGGGCCGAGGTCACGGGCGACTTCAACGTTAGGGGCGGTATAAAGACCGTAGTCAAAGCAACTTTTTACAGAAACAAGGAAGGAAAAGCAGGTTTTTAGCCTAAATTTGTCGAATTTGAGCGATTTTTCATTTATTCTTTTGTAAAGTTTAGTTCCCAAAGTACCTAATTAAACAGTGCCTTATCAAGGAGATAGCCAACTTGCTTCTAAAGGCTCAGATAATAATTACGGCAGCAATTATAATCGCAATCATAGTTATTGCTATAGCGGCGCCGCTCATTGCGCCTTTTAAATACGATAAAACGGATTTTAAGAACGCACTCAGCAAGCCGAGCTCGGTGAATCTTATGGGAACGGACCAGGAAGGGCGGGACCTCTTGAGCCGCGTCATATACGGCTCGAGGGTTTCGATCACAGTGGCGCTCGGAACAGCATTGATAGCCCTTATAATCGGAACGCTCTACGGAGCGGTGTCGGGGTATCTGGGCGGAAAAATAGATGAGGTAATGATGAGGCTCGTCGATATATTTTATTCCCTTCCGGATTTATTGCTCATAGTGCTGTTAACGCTGATAATCGGCAGGGGAGTCCTGGGCATAGTGCTTGCACTCGGTCTCACAGCTTGGATGCGTGTAGCGAGGATCGTAAGGGCAAGCGTATTACAGCTCAAAGGGGTGGACTTTGTACAGTCGGCAAGGAGTCTCGGCGCATCACCTTCGAGGATTTTAGGCGTACACATAATCCCCAACATATTGAGCCCGCTTATAATAACGCTTACCTTTTCAGTGCCTTATGCGATAATCGCCGAATCAACTCTGAGCTTTCTGGGTCTGGGGATTGCGCCTCCGGAATCGAGCTGGGGCACCTTGGCAAGCACGGGATGGCAGGGCATGAGGACGTTTCCGCATCTGATAGTTTTCCCGAGTCTGGCAATATTCATTACAGCTTTTTCGTTCAATCTTTTCGGAGAAGGACTAAGGGACTTACTCGATCCGCAAAATAGAGGGAGGTAAGAATATGAAAGAGACGTACGGCTTAGAGCCTTTAACCAAAGTGGCTTTCTTACTTTTACTTATATTTATAACCGGCTCTTCCTTGGAGGCCCGGGCGCAGATTAACTGCCAGTCCGAGATATATATTCAGGGGACAGGAGACCCGGCGGACAAATTTAAGAAAGGCTACTGCTTCATAAAACTCGGGAAATTCCAGGAGGGCGTGACAAGACTTAGCGGGGTTGAGAATGAGCTTCCGATAGTGGCAGATTATGTCCTATATTATCAGGGTGCAGGCTACCAAAACCTTTCGGATTTTGAGAATGCATCTATAGCATTCAACAAGATTCTCACGCAGTACCCGGAAAGCGGAGTAAAGAAAAAGACCCTCGGGCGTCTCGGGAATATCTACACCGACACTGGGGATTACGGAAACGCCGAAAGAATTTTCCGCGCGCTTTATGGAGAAGAGAGTGACAGGCATAAGAAAGCATCTTATCTATATAGTCTTGGTTACGCGCTTGAAAAACAAGGTGAATACCGCGACGCCTCGGCCGTATATAAAAGAGTATGGATCGAATATCCCGAA
>QIHJ01000180.1 GCA_003229065.1 Candidatus Dadabacteria bacterium | reverse complement strand
TTATGTTCCGGGGTCTGTTCAGGCAATTAAGCGACGAGAAGCTCAGGTCCAGAGGGCCGGAGATTGAAACAAAAAGGCTTAAACAAGCACTAACAGACGTAGAGGAAGATATAAAAAACGTAATCGAGACCCTTGATTCGGAAGCGCTTCTGAGTAAAGCAGAGATAGATATCTTCAGGGCGCACCTGCTTGTGCTCCAAGGCTCCACACTCAGGGCTACGCTCATTCAGAGGCTCGAACAGGACGACATCCCGGCTGAGCTTGCCGTGATAGAGGGCATCGAGTCGATTGCAGAGCAGTTTGAAAGCCTGAGCGATAGATACCTAAGGGAAAAGGCCCATGATCTCCGGGACATCGGCGAGAGAATCCTGCAGGAGCTTGTAAAGCTTAAAATAGGAAGGAAAGCGGCGGCCGAGCCTATGGAGGGCTCTGTACTTGTCGCGTATGAGATCGGCCCCTCTTTTATATCCATGCTCTTTAAAAACAAATTCTCCGCGCTCGTTATCGAAAAAGGCGGCGAGACCTCTCACGCCGTCATTATAGCCAAGTCACTCGGCATACCGGCTGTAGTAGGTATAGACAATATATTCGGTCTTGTAAGAGCGGGCGAGAAACTGATCGTAGACGGCAAGACCGGATTTATATTCTCAAACCCTGATGATAGCTTGATTGCGGAGTACAAAACCACCTATGGAAATTTCGTCAAGCTCAGAGAAACGATAGAAGAGGAGGGTAAATTGCCTTCCAGAGAGGAGAAGATCGGAATCGAGCTATCCGCCAACATCGGGTTCCCGATCGACGTGCAGCTTAGTAAGCAATACGGCATAAAGGACGTAGGGCTGTTCCGCACCGAGTTTGCTTTCGCCCAATATGACAAATGGCCTAAAGTGAGAGAGCAGGTGGGGATATATAAAAAACTCGCGGAAGAATTTGAAGGCACCGTTACAGTAAGGACTTTAGATGTGGGAACCGACAAGCTGCTACCTTATTTTGATTTTCCTAAAGAGGAAAACCCACTGCTCGGGCTGAGAGCAATAAGGTTCTCTATGGAGTATCTGGATCTCTTTAAGGACCAGATAAAGGCAATACTGCTGGCAGCCAAAAAAGGCCACAGGTTCAGGATACTGCTGCCTCTGGTTACAAATTACTGGGAGGTCGAGACGGCAAAGGAAATCATTGCGCAGCTATCAAAGGAAGTGGGCTTGTCGAGCTCCGATATCCCGCCGCTGGGGATTATGATGGAAGTGCCCGCGATACTGTATCAGCTTGAAGACTATAATAAAATAATCGACTTTATTTCCGTCGGAACAAACGACCTGATACAGTACATACTGGCTGTAGACAGAAACTCAAACATGGTGGGGCACCTGTACTCGGGCTTTCACCCGGCGGTGCTTAGAGTACTTGACGATATAAAACGCAGATCCGGCAAGCTCGGATTAGACGTCTCTGTGTGCGGCGAGCTCGCGGGTACTCCATCAGGCGCGCTTTGCCTGCTCGCGCTCGGATATAGACGATTCAGTGTATCCCCGTCTCACGTGCCGGTAATAAGGTATTTATGCAACAGGCTCGATGAGGAAGTTCTCGATTCAGTCCGCGAACAGACACTTAGTATTACAAAACGCTCCGATATCGAGCGCCACCTGATCGAGACGCTTGAGCAGATAGACCCCGCTCTTATCGAAATAGAGTAACGGGAACCCTGTCTGCGGGTATCATTGTATTATTGACAGGATCCCGGATTATATCCTAAAACTTTTATTTCTTTTTTATTGAGGTATTTTTTACCCCCTAATTATGCAAGTCCGAAAAATACATGTAATTCTATTCGTACTGACAGTAATCACGACATTTGTCACCGGGCTTTCTTTCGGTGGAAGTATTACCAGTGCCTTGTCATTTTCCGCAGCGCTTTTATTTATCTTGGGCTCCCACGAAATGGGGCACTACTACTATGGCCGCAAGTACGGTGTAGATATAACGCCGCCATACTTCATACCGGCGCCGCCCTTTAT
>QIHJ01000394.1 GCA_003229065.1 Candidatus Dadabacteria bacterium | reverse complement strand
TCCCCTTTTTTATCGAAAATCGGAGACGCTACTGACTGAATGGATAATTTTTCTCCGTTTCTGAGCACAGGGTTGAGCTCGTCGCCAATAACAGTTCTCTCTTCCTCAATCGCCATATGAGCGATTTTCTCTACCTCTTCGGGCATAAAGATATTCGAGGGTCCGCCGCGCGCTTTTTTTCTGGATATTGTGAAAACAGATTCGGCATTATCGTTCATTTCGAGCACAGTAAAACCTTTGT
This sequence comes from Candidatus Dadabacteria bacterium, assembly GCA_003229065.1. Classification (GTDB taxonomy): domain Bacteria; phylum Desulfobacterota_D; class UBA1144; order Nemesobacterales; family UBA2774; genus UBA2774. Next base: position 1,778 of record QIHJ01000394.1, on the reverse strand, counting down.
CGAGTATGATTATACTTTCAGGAAGAGCGTCAAATATCTCCTTAAAATCTACTTTCTTTGGTTTTGCCTCATTTTTAGCCATCGCTGGGTTCTTAAACTATCATATTCTTACAGTAGGTATGAAATAATCCTCGGGGAGTGACTTCGGCGGAAGCTCTAAATGGTATAGATGCTTGCGCTCCAGCCATATTAAACAATCAATTGGCAGCTACTGAACCTCCTCGATTCTGATAAAAGTGGTTTTTGATTTGTCGCTTAAGAATGAGTTTGTTTCTTTTATGGCTGAAAGCAGGTCCTTTTCCCGGGCCTCATGAGTCATAATTACCACGGGGACGTCTCCCCCGCCAAGGTGTCTGCCTTTTTGTATCACGGACTCGATGCTTATTCCCTTTCGTCCGAGGCATCCTGTGATTTTTCCCAGCACCCCCGGTCTGTCTTCCGCCTGAAACCTTAGGTAGTACTTGTTTGTTGTATCGCTCATTTTAATAAGGGGCCGGGATTTGGTGTTGTCATAAAATCTGGGAATGGAGTTGTTCGCCTTCCCGGGTGAGTTTTTGTACGACCCTATCTCTTTTGCAATCTGGATCGCATCGCTCACAACAGCGCTCGCCGTCGGCATCATGCCCGCTCCCATACCGTATAGCATCGTAGGGCCTACGGCGTCGCCTACTACATATATTGCGTTAAAAGCGTCCGATACATCGGCAAGCTGTGTGCCCATTCTCACTAGTGCCGGGTATACGCCGGCTTCGATACCGTCCGCTCTGGATTTTGCGATCGCGAGGAGCTTGATTTTATATCCGAGCTCTCCTGCGAATGATATGTCGAGCGGTGTGATGCCACGTATCCCTTCCACGTGTATCTTGCCGAAATCCAGGAATATGCCGAAAGAGAGCATAATTAATATGGACAGCTTGTGCGCGGCATCTATACCGTCTACGTCGAACGATGGGTCCGCTTCTGCGTATCCTTCAGCCTGAGCCAGCTTAAGCACGTCATCAAAGTCAGACCCCTCATCGGTCATTTTGGATAATATATAATTTGAAGTGCCGTTCATAATACCGTGAATCGATAGTATATTGTTTGCAGCGTACCCCACCTGAGCCGATTTTATAATGGGTATGCCGCCCCCTACGCTCGCTTCGAATCCGACTTCCACACCCATTTTAGAGGCCAGGGCGAATATGGACTTGCCGTGGTGGGCGAGTAGCGCTTTATTTGCCGTAACCACGTGCTTTCCGTTTTCGATTGCGCCCACCACAAAATCCTTTGCGATCTTTGTGCCTCCTACAAGCTCGATTATTATGTCTATCGAGTCGTCTTCTATAAGCTCCCGGGCGTCCGTCGTAAGCTTTTTTTTGGGTAGTCTTACCGGTCTTTTCCTGTCAGGGTCGGTATCTGCTATCTTTTTCAGATTGAGCCTTACACCCGTTCTTTTCTCTATTATATCCTTATTCTGATTGAGTATCTTAATTACTCCCGAGCCGACTGTGCCCGCACCTATGAGACCAATATTCACAACACTCATATATACTTCTCCTTAGTCCTGTATAATTATCCTAATTAACCGGGAAATTATACATTATTATATTTGACTTTAAATCAATCCGCACTTAAATTTAATTGCACCACTTGCATTTAATAGTACTGCTTTGGGGGCCGTAGCTCAGTTGGGAGAGCGCATGAATGGCATTCATGAGGTCGAGGGTTCGAACCCCTTCGGCTCCACCAGTAATTTCAACGACTTATATCATACTCTGAATTTCCCCCGTTCGCAT
>QIHJ01000005.1 GCA_003229065.1 Candidatus Dadabacteria bacterium | reverse complement strand
TCTGAACGAGAGGTTAAATAAAATGGTTCAGACAGGGGTGCTCGAAAAACATTCATTCCCCGAAATACCACCGAGAGTTGAGTACGAATTCACCAAGTTCGGTAAAAGGTTTATAAAAATCCTCGAGGATTTAGAAGACCTCCAAAAGTATTACGACCCTGATAAATATCTAAAGAAATGAGTGGCCGTAAACATTTCTCCGCGCTAATCGCGCTCATGTTATCTTTCTAATAATGGAAAAGGAAAAGATATTCCGAGTATTAGTTTTTTTACGGACACAGGCATCGATGTGCCTTCGGTCACAGAGGCGGGGATGCGCGAGGTGGACAGGATTGCGGTTGAAGAGACGGGCCCCCAATCTATATCAGATGATGGAGAACGCGGGCAGAAACCTGGCTCTCCAGGCTATAGATATGCTTGGTGAGAAATGGCAAAGCGCAAGTATTGTAGTGCTTGCGGGCACGGGAGGCATATGCGCAGCTCGGCATTTAGCTAACAGAGGTGCCAATGTAAAGCTCGTAGTTTCGAATGCGGAGCGACTCGGTGAGGTTCCCTCGTTTCAGTACGAGATTTATATAAACACTGGCAGCCGAGCTCTGAAATTATCTGGGTTGAGAGATGAGACTCCCGTGCTTATTATAGGTGCTTTAATCGGCTACAGTCTCAAGTCGGCTCCACACGGAGCCGTGCTTCAAATGATTAATTGGGCGAACAGTACAGAGTCTCCGGTGCTTTCATTGGATATCCCTTCCAGGGTCGATTCCACAACGGGTGAATCACCAGGAGAGTATATAAAGGCAAAATCCACGATGACCCTGGCGCTACCTAAAACAGGGCTTTTTCCTGATACGGCAGGCGACTTATTCCTGGCCGATATAGGCATACCGGCTGCGACTTATGAAAGACTCGGCCTGGGCTACGTACCGCCTTTCGGGGACCGTTACATAGTACCGCTCCTTCACAAATAAAAAAGGCCGGGGGGTTCTGCCCCGGCCTTCGTAACTTACTTATTGATTGTCACAATACTATAAAAAGATAAGGAGGGTTTCAAAATCATCCCCCAACCCTCCGTATCAATCTTGAAGAAAGGTCAATTGACTACACTATCTATTCTTCTACAGATGTAGGATTAAGTCAAGCACTTGGCATATATAAATATTAAAGTGGAGTTTAAGTCTTTGGTTGTTGGAGCTAAGTTTTAATCAGGCTTTTTCACCCTGATACACGAACGCAGGGGGTACGTTGCTCCAGATAATTTTGCTTTTTGTAACTTTATCAAACCTTGCGTTCAGCTTGTTCCTGAAACGCCAGGCAGCGGGAAACATGAGTCCCGGGACATAAGCGTAGGTTAAGAACTTTCCGCCGGGATGAAGCACGTCATAAATTATATCAATAAGATTTTGCTGCGTATCTCCGTCAAAAGTGAGCCAAGGCAGGCTGCTCAATATCCTGTCGCATCCGGTCTCGCCATGCATCTCTAGGTGTTTTCTTGCATTTTGTGCCGATGATTGGTACACAATCGCATCTGGACACCTCGTTTTTGTAGCTTCTACAAACGCCTCGTTGATCTCAAGTGCAAAGAAAGTCGTATTAGGTGATTTCTTTTGCATCACCTTTTCCGTTATTACCCCGGTACCGGGACCGAACTCAATAACAGTTGAAACTTTATCAAGCTCCGCAATGTCCGTCATGAGCTCGCAGAGCTTCTCGCTCGATGGGAGTATCGCGCCCGTCTTGGTAGGGTGGGTTATGAATTGGGTTACAAATTTAAGACTGTGTTCCAAATCCGTTACATTCTCTGAGCTTATTCTCTTCATTCGAGCAGATTCCAGCCGAAACAAAACGTTTGTATCTGAAGCTTCGTCTCAGCAGCATTATATATATTGTTGAAGGTATTCTATCATCCGTACAAATTAAATGTCAATTAATTTTGTGTTAAGGGTACCCTGTTCATATCGGCACTCAATAGATAATGAATATTTTAAAGTACTGGGGATAGAGGCGAGCGCATTGTAGCGATGCCG
>QIHJ01000392.1 GCA_003229065.1 Candidatus Dadabacteria bacterium | reverse complement strand
AGCATACTCGCAAGCGGATTCTTTCTTTTTCTGGCGCAAAGGGATCTACCTGTAGGTACGGCTTATGCCGTATGGACCGGTATAGGAGCCGTAGGCACATTTATCCTGGGCATTGTGATTCTGGGAGAGCCGGCGTTTTTATTAAGATTCGTCTTTCTGGGTTTTATAATAGCCGGGATTATCGGGTTAAAGCTCGTATCGTCTTAATGTAAGAGCAGATAATAAAAAATGGCCGGATTTAATTATCCGGCCATTTAGATAGGATTACTATTTGCTATTTAACACAGGATATCCGTATGTATATATCCAATCGGTCTGCTTTGCCGGAAGGTGACACCCGAGACAATCTTTTTTGTAATCCGTTGACACGTCTTTTAAAGGAGCATCGGCATAGTATAGAGCCCACCCCCAGCCGTCTCCCCATTTCGGATTGTCTTTAAACCTCCCCTTTTCATCTTTAACCATTACGAACCAGAGAACAGTGTCTTTTGCGTGAAGCACCCCTTTTCCGGTAGTCATATCACGGGAAGCTTCTGAAAGCACTTCCTTAACAAGCACAGCACCGTCAGGGAATATGCCGCCGTTCGCTTTATACCTTTCAGCCACTCCGGGCTCGGTGTAGACGTTATGCATACCGCTCTTTGAGTCCTCAGGGTGCACCCAGGAGCCCAGGTATGTCCACTTCTCTCTGAAATCGGTAGGGCGGGTTATATTGCCCTTTGAGTCAACATAGGGCGAGAAAGAACCTCCTTCCTCGGCATTTGAAGAAATCACCAGAGCGAGGGTAGCGATTATTAAAAATAAAAGTATTGTACGGTTCATACGAGACCCCCTTATACTTCCTATTAAGCCGTATAAGGCTTTTTTATTTCTGATTATTTACATGCGAGAAAGGATTCAAGAACTGGATTTAAGCTCAGAAAACTGCTAACTTTAGTAACTAATTATGAGTAAAGCAGCTCTAGTTACAGGCGGCGGAAAGAGACTCGGCAGAGCTATTTGTCTGGCTTTAGCAGAGCGGGGCTATGATATTGCGGTGCACTATAACAGCTCCCAGAGTGAAGCAAGAGATACGGCACAGGCTGTACAAGCCCTGGGAGTGAATTCAGATGCATTTGAGTTCGATCTGTCGAACCCCGAGGCTTCGGGTGATTTCATCAGAAGAGTAGTAAAAAAGTTCCCCCGCTTATCACTTCTCGTGAACAGCGCTTCAATATTTCAAAATGTGGAATTTCAAGACGTAACTGACGAGCAGTTCGAAAGAGATTTCAATGTAAATTTCAAATCCCCCTTTTTCCTCTCACAGCAGTTCTGTAAGGAACCCCATGCAGAGAATATTATAAACTTACTTGACACACGAGTCTCTCAAGTCGAAACCGAGCACTTCGTATACAATCTCACAAAAAAAGCTCTCCACGATTTTACGCTTATGGCGGCCAAGGCTCTCGGACCCAAGATACGTGTAAACGCAATCTGCCCCGGACCCATATTGCCCCCGCCCGGGATGGACGAAAGCTATCTTGAGAGAGTTTCTATGGATATACCTCTCAAGGCGCCCGGGAAGCCGGAATATATCATAACGGCGTTAAACTATATTCTGGACAATCCCTATGTGAGTGGAGAATGTCTTTACGTTGACGGCGGTCAGCATCTTACTTAAGGAAGTGAACAATGATAATAAATATTGAGAACTTAAGACTCAGGACCACGGTAGGCATCTACGAGTGGGAGCAGAAGGTCAGGCAGGACATAATAATAAATATAGAAATAGAATTTGACGGCACTCAGGCGATTGAGAAGGACAGTATAGAGCACACGGTAGACTATAAATCCATAACCAAGAAGATAATCTCAATGGTCGAGGACACCAAGTACAATCTTATTGAAAGAATCTCGGGTGACGTGGTGAAGCTCATTATGGAAGATGAGAAGGTGCAGAGGGCGAGTGTAAAAGTGGATAAGCCGGGGGCACTGCGTTTCACCGATTCCGTATCGGTCACAAATACCCGGACAAGATAAATACTC
>QIHJ01000051.1 GCA_003229065.1 Candidatus Dadabacteria bacterium | reverse complement strand
TTTCCACGAACTCCGGATTGTTGGACAGGTCGAGTTTGACAGCGATTTCTTTTGCCAGCGACCTGCTCTTCATGAGCTTGTACTGGGTCTCGTAGTACTCCGCCTGGGGAGCGTCCAGTTCGACCGCTTCTTCGAAAGAGGTGATATTGAGATTTTCCGGGGATATCTCGATGGTAATCTCCGCACGGTACTTGGGGGTGATGATAAGCGATACCAGAAGAACCGTTACAACCGAAAAAACAAAGCAGGAAATTATCATCCATTTTCTCCTGCGCAGGATATCTATGTAATCGCTCAGACTGAGCTCTTCCTCGATTATATAGGAGTCATAATCTCTCTGGAATTCGGTAGAGGGAAAGTTGCCGTGTCTTTCTTGCAGCCCCCCCACTTTATATTCGGATAAATATTTTCCTTTTTCTTTGTTCATATTGTTACTCCATATCGTTCACTATCTGCTCGAAGGGCGATACCCTCCGCCAAATCCGAACGCGTTTATACTGAGTCCATAGAAGAAGCTCTTGAATCCGCTCGTACCAACCACTATAGCGTCTTTTTCGTTAAGTGTAGGGTCTTGCGTCGCTCCCTCTCTGATACTGTCGAGATCGACTGTTACGACTTCTTTGCGTCCGTCCATGTAGCGTATCAGACTAACATCGCCCCCGTCCGCGTAGCTTGAGAGCCCCCCCGCCATTGCTATTGCCTGGCTCAGGGTGGTCTCACCGCCGTCTATGGGATATGAACCCGGCCTGCCAACCGCCCCGTCTATAAATACATGGGAAGACTCTGGGACGTATATTTTGTCCCCGGAACTGATCACTGGGTTTACCTGATCAAAAGGGCCGGTTTTCTCGAACAGATCGTCGAGGTCGACCACTATATTTTCCTGCCTTTTTCCTGTCTCCCTCGCTATGTAAACTGTCGTTCCCGCCTCTTTATCAAGACCCTTGGCAAATGCAAGGGCATCTAGAAGCGTTACCTTCCCGATAAGTTCGTAGTTGCCCGGCTCATTTACGTATCCGAGAACAGACACAGTATTGCTCTTGCGCTCCAGCACGAAAATGCTTACGTGGGGGTTGTTAATATAGCCGCCGTCTTTGAGCAACATCTCGATTTTTTCTTCCGCACGGATGGGCGTGAGCCCGCTTACCTGAACGTTGTCGATCAGGGAGAGGTTTATGTAACCGTTCGCGTTGACGCGCTCCGTGGTGGCGAGTTTCTCCGACTCGAGTACCTTGACTTCTATAAGGTCCGAGGGGCCTATCAGATAGTCAGTTTCTATATTCGTTGAGTTGGATGAGTGAGTAAGAAGTTTGCTATTTATGTCGCTTACTTGGCTTTCTTGTACAGAGTTTGAGCTAGCCTGACTTATTGTGCTCGAAGTTGGAATGCTTCTGGATACACAGGAGGCAGTCATGAGCAGAGCAAGCGGCATGGCTATGGATAAAAATATGGTACTGATATTTCTCATCTTAATAATATCCCCTTATATATTATTCCTCTATTTCTCATCCCTGTATTATCCCCATTTATATAGTACTACGGGAGGAACTGATTAATTGGATGTGTAGGAGAGTGACTAAGTTATACAGATAGCAGTTGTGTTGTTGTACCTTCTTTGTAATCCATATACTGCTCTCCATTAAGAATCTAGTAGAATTAAGATAGTAAAATACTTTGTAAAAGGTAAGAGTTGCATACATTATCCCATGCCATACCTGGTTACATTCAACAGTTAACGATAGCTATGTTCACAGAGATTCTTAATACAGTATATCATTGGATCGGGCTCGCATTTTTGTCTTTGTTGTTGTCGGATAATATGATAACAGCGGTTGTGATTGCAGTCCCGGCAATTCCTGCTGTGACAGGTATAAGAAATAAAGCTGGAGCGGGACTGCAGCACCCGGACTTGCTTTCAAAGGCATCATAAGGATTTTCGGTTTGAGGACTTGAAATTACGTCACCCGGATCAAGCACAGATACTATATTGTTAGCATCAAAATCGGCTTGGTTTTCGATTTGAAATGCGG
>QIHJ01000222.1 GCA_003229065.1 Candidatus Dadabacteria bacterium | reverse complement strand
ATCTCTCGAACATTCAAGGGGCTGAGCTCCTTCAAAATCTCCTGCACAAGGTGCTTAAGCAAGTGGTGCTGGCACACCTGAGCCAGGTAAACAATAAGCCCGAGGCTGCGTTTAAAGCTGCAAGGGAGGCGCTAACCCGCTTCGGCGCTGAGAAAGACGTAGGGGTGAGTGTTGCGCCCAGAAAAACTATAGGAGAGGTTTTAGCGATTTGATAACGAGATATTCAAGACCCCAAATGACCGCCATATGGAGCGATCAGGCAAGGTACGAGAACTGGCTTAAAGTCGAAGTCGCCGTGTGCGAGGCCTGGGCCAAAGAAGGGCGTATTCCGAATGAAGCTGTCTCTGTGATAAAAGAGAAAGCGGGCTTTGACGTAGACAGGATTAACGAGCTTGAAAAGGAGCTTAAGCACGATGTGATCGCGTTTCTCACTTCGGTCTCAGAGCACGTGGGTGAGGAGTCGAGATTTATACACCTGGGGCTCACTTCTTCAGACGTGCTCGATACGGCGTTTGCTCTTCAGCTAAGAGACTCTTCCGTAATATTAATAGAGGATATAAAAAAGGTGCTTGAAGTGCTGAAGCGCCAGGCCTTTGAGCATAAGGATACCCTGATGATCGGGAGGACTCACGGAATTCATGCAGAGCCCAAGACGCTCGGGCTCGTGTTTACGCTTTGGTACGATGAGATGCGCAGGAACCTCGCCCGTATGGAAAGAGCAAAGGAGATAATAAGCGTGGGTAAGGTCTCGGGCGCCGTGGGCACGTTTGCAAACGTTACACCTGAAGTCGAAGAGGAGGCTTGCAGAATATTAGGTATAAAACCCGCAAGTATTTCGACCCAGATAGTGCAGCGCGATATCCATGCCGAATTCTTCCTGACCCTATCTATAATAGCTTCTACTATTGAGAAAATAGCTGTAGAGATAAGACACTTTCAGAGAACTGAGGTGTTAGAGCTCGAAGAGCCCTTCGGTAAAGGGCAAAAAGGCTCCTCGGCCATGCCCCATAAGCGTAATCCCATACTTTCTGAGAACCTCTGCGGGCTATCGAGACTGGTGCGCTCCTACGCAATCTCGGCGCTTGAGAATATCCCACTCTGGCACGAGCGCGATATAAGCCACTCTTCCGTAGAAAGGGTGATCGGCCCTGACGGTACGATACTGCTTGACTTCATGCTCTCGAGGCTCGAATACTTATTGGACGGCCTTCAGATATATCCCGAGAACCTGGAAAAGAACATATGGCAGACGGGGGGGCTTGTATTTTCACAGAAGGTGCTTCTTAAGCTTGTGGACAAAGGGTTTTCGAGGGAAGACGCTTATGCCGCGGTGCAGAGGAACGCTATGAGGACCTGGGAGGAAAAAGAGGATTTTAAGGGGCTTCTCCTTAAGGACCCCGAGGTTTCGGGCGCGATAACACCCGAAGAGCTTGAGGAATGCTTTGACGTGAAGGCGGATCTAAAGAACATTGATATTATCTATGAAAGGGTATTTTCCTAAGCCTCTCTGCCGGTCCTCTTAATTTTATGCCCCTCGATCGCGCTCCGGTCCGTCTTCTAATTTTATACCTGCCTCCCGATCGCACTTCGTGCTCCGGTCCGTCCCCATGTTCACTCGCTGCTTCTTGATTTTATACCCCCCGCTCATAAAAAAATATTCACTCGCTGTCCCCATTGGCATCGCTGTGAAGCGCTCGCCTCTGTCCCCATAATTCAGTTGCTTTGTAAACATTCAGTGGTATAGTTTTAGCTAACAAAAGACAGGAGGTATTTAATGAGATTTAGACTATTTGGAGTGGCACTACTAGCTCTTACGTTATTTACGATTGGAATTTCCGTACCGGCTTCTGCGATGTCTGCGGACGAGTCTGCAAGGCTGGTAAAGTTTTTTCAAAACCGCTTTGGGACCAACATGCCTCCCGGAACGGAGATAACCGTTAAAGCCGATAAGACTAGTAAATTAAAAGGTTTGCAGACCGGTAATTTTGTAATCAAAACCTCTGACGGCCAGACTCAGGACGTAGCATTCGTAGCCAGTAAAGA
>QIHJ01000153.1 GCA_003229065.1 Candidatus Dadabacteria bacterium | reverse complement strand
TTTCATTAATCGCCTGAAGCGCCTCCTGCTCGGCCCTTACCTTAAGCTCGATAGCCTTGTTGAATTCTGCTGAGAATTCAAAATCGGTAATTGCGACGTTCGCGATTTTGAGCGCAGTCGGGACATCTTTGTCTTTAAGTGTAACGTGTATGAAGTTCTCGATCGCTTTTTGAATCTGCTGTTTTACCTCCGCCCTCTTTGTTACAAGCTGCTCCGCCGTGAACTGAGCCGTCACGGCTTTTACGGACTCTTGAATAGCGGGCTCGATCACCGTTTCGGCGACTACCTCCCGTTTGCCGATCCTCTGATATGTAAGAGGGGCAATGGCTCCTGAGAGCGAATACTGAACCGTTACCTGTGTCTCTACGGTCTGGAGATCCTTTGAGGCAGCCTGCGATTTTGACTTCGCCTTGGTAAGTCTTATATCTATTTGCTCAACCTTGTCTATGAACGGTTTTTTTAAGTGAAAGCCTTCGGGCAGTGGTTCGGTCTGTACCGCCCCTAGTGTCCTGACGACACCGACATGACCGCTGTCTACGATAACGAACGCGCTGGTAGCGAGTATGATTACCACGATTATAATTATCGGGTATAAAAAGTTAAGGTTTTCTAAATTGGGTTTTCTAGCCATTAATTTACCTCCGTATTTTTTTATCGAGCTCATATTGGATAATTATAGCCTGACAGCCCGTGATTTTCTCTTCTGTTAAGCTGTCAATCTATATCCCTTACTCTAAGTCTTAGTTCTTTTTTCCCATTCCAGTTGTTAAACTCAGGAGTGAATACTATATCAATTTTATCTTGTTTCAAGAGACGAGGCTCTTTCATATTAAACCATATTGCGCCAAAGGGCTTGCCGCCCTGTTTTATTTTAAGACTGAGATGCTTTTCTTTAAGGAGGCGCTGCGACTGTACTTGTACCGCCTCGGCATATAATACAGGCTCCGGGTTCCCGATACCAAAGGGCTCAAGCGTCTCAAACTCCGATATTAATTCTTCTGAAATATCCGAAAGCTCAACCCGGCAGTCTATGTTCAATACTGATTCCATCCTCTCCGCTCCGCTTTCTACTGCCAACTTAAACATCTCTCGAAATTTTTCAATATTTTCCTCCCTGATCGAGATGCCCGCTGCCTGCTCGTGTCCCCCGTACTGCAGCAATATCTGCCGGCATTCGCTGAGCGCCTGATAGATATTTACTCCTTTTACGCTTCTGCCGGAACCCTTGCCTACTCCGTCCTCTCCTACTGCTATGAGAATGGCCGGCTTATCGTATCTTTCTACAATCCTTGATGCTACTATGCCGATTATCCCGGGATGCCAATTGCGGGATGCAATCACAATTGAGTTTGAAGACAAATGTACGGAGTCTGATTCTATCTGCTCTACGGCTTCTCTTATTATTTCGGTTTCAACGCTCTGTCTGTCCGAATTCTCACGGCTGAGCTTCTTTGCAAGCTCGCGGGCTTCCTCTATGTCCTCTGATATGAATAACTCGACTGCGCTTGCGGCGCTGCTCATTCTGCCCGACGCGTTTACACGCGGGCCGAGCTTAAACCCGAGGTCAAACGAGGTTACCTCTCCATTGATGCTGCTCGCTTCCTTGAGCGCCTTGAGCCCGACGCGCTTCGGGCTCTGCATTCTCTTGATACCTTCTTTCACCAATATTCTGTTTACTTCCTTAAGCGGAGCGCAGTCAGCCACTGTGCCGAGCGCAACGAGATCGAGAAAGTCCCCCAGGTTCGGCTCGCCGTTTTTAAAAAATCCGGCGTCTCTGAGCGCTCGCCTAAGCGCTATGGCCAGGTTGAAAATAACGCCTACGCCGGCAATTTCCTTGGCCGGATATTTGCACGATGGTAGCTGTGGGTTGAGTATCGATACCGCGTCCGGAAGTTCAGCTGGGGGCTGGTGGTGGTCTGTAACGATAAAATCGACGCCCAGATTTTTAGCTTCCTCCACTTCACTCACCGCCGTGATGCCGCAGTCTCCCGAGATTATCAGAGTGACGCCCTCTTCGGACAGCTTTCTCACGGCATCAATGTTTACG
>QIHJ01000374.1 GCA_003229065.1 Candidatus Dadabacteria bacterium | reverse complement strand
ACAGGGAAACTATTAAGGAACTACCGACCGCAAAGAAAAAGTCCCAACACCCTATCCCAGCTCCTAGATGGCGGTAGGTGGAGGGAAAAGGACCCAGGATAAGGATGTGGGATTAGCTTAGCTCATACTATGAAATATTCGTATGATTATTTCGAAAACAGCCCGCCTTCTCAATAATAATGCTAAAATTATAACAGATAATCAAGATTTTCAAATACAAAGTTTTCTCTGCCCCAATTTTTCTCTAGCTTAAGAATTACCTTTACCCTCCGCCCAGCTTCTCGCGTATCTTCTCAAGCGACACGTGATAATGCTCCCCGTAGTTCTTGTATAAGTCGTTGTGCAAGAGCTCTTTCACCCTAAGGCGCAATAACTGCTGCTCAGGCCCGCCCAGCTTGCTCAGGTCTTCACTTGATATGAATATTGCCGAGTAGCATGAAATGCCGTCCGTTCCGCGGACAAAGATGTCACCCAGCATAGAGATACACCCCTGCGTGCTAGCTTCACCCAGCACAAATACACAAGCCTCCTGCCATATGTGAGACCTGTCACCGAAAATATTCTTAAGCCCCTGCCAGTTGAGGTCGGAGAACCCCACAATCATATCCTCAGCATCACGGTAGTCCCGCTCGTACCAGTTCTCACCGGGGTGCATGTTGCCGTTGGCAGTGTTTTCTTTAATGTGCCTGTCGAGCGTCTCGACAGCGTCTGTGTTTGTCATCTTTCTAAAAAGCCTCAGTGTCAAATTTTACTGCGGTGTAAACCCCGGTGCAAAATAACATACAATATTTACTGGAGAATGATAGAACAGTCCGTACGGCCAATCAATCCGCGCCCGGGATCAGTACTTAACGCCGCACCCGTAGGGCTTGGTCTCGGGATTTGTAAGCTCCTTGGGCGTAAGCGCTTCGGTCATGGCCAGGTCTATATAGTTCACGGCCTTGTGTATGTCCTCCGTATCGGTCGACTTGATGTCATCGGCAGCGCCCTGATATATTAGCGTGCCGCCTGGGTTAACGATAAAGATGTGGGGAGTCACCTTTGCGCCGTAGAGCGTCCCGATGTCTCCGCTAGAGTCTATTACTATATGTGACGCCGTAGCCCCGTGCTGCTCCGCGTCGCTCTTAGACTCTTCAGCGTTTCTGTAATCTCCGTGTCCTTCCGAGGTCGAGTTCACGGCGATCCATACCACGTCTTTTCCGGTATATTCCGACTGCAGGCTCTGCATCTTTTCACTGTTGTAGTGCTTTGCGACAAACGGGCATCCGTGGTTGAACCATTCGATCACGACATACTTTCCTTTTAGGTCTGAGAGTTTTCCGGTATTTCCCTCTACGTCTGTGTATTCAAAGTCCGGCGCCTCCGAGCCTGTCTCCAGCTTAGCCGCTTGTGAGTCTAGCGCAGTCAATGATAATATTAATATCGCGGCTGCTACGGCTGTGTTAATTCTTAATCCGGTCATTTATCCACCCCTGGTAAGTTTGATTAGAATTAAAGTATACCGAAGGGAATTCAGGAGGCAGGTGAATTTGCAGATTCGAAGAATTTGTCATTCCCGCGAAGGCGGGAATCCACATCTATTATATCGTCATCCCAGACCCCGATACTGAATCAAGCCTGTGCTGAACTTGATTCAGTATTCAGCACAGGCCCCGACCCGGAACCTCATCTTTTTTATATGTTCTCATTCTGATAACGGTTCTGAACGAGTGCAAGAACCGGACACTCTTTCCTTACAAGCTATATTGCCACCCAATTAAATCTAGTGAGAACCGAGAGACCAAAACGAAGCGGGGAAGAATCTCTCTTTTGCCTTTTTTCTACCCCTTAGAAAAAGAGGGAATGCAAGGGAGATTTGGTTTTATGTCTTTTATTTCCTCCCCCCTTAACGGTGAGCTGTTTCAAGCAAGCAACAGTTCTGAGCGAGTGAGGAATTGGACTCCCTCCAACAAAGCTTCAAGAGTTACTCTGGTACTGGACAGAACTTGCTGAAACAAAAATAAAGGGGGGGTGTCTTATACTATTCCCGAACGTCTTTACCGAGAATCAATA
>QIHJ01000343.1 GCA_003229065.1 Candidatus Dadabacteria bacterium | reverse complement strand
CGTGGCTCGAGTAGAGCTTCATAAGCTCTGAATTCTGTTTAGCCTTGTCGTCCTTGTATTTCTCTTTGAGGGCGTCCATCTTAGGCTTGATTGATTCCATCTTCACCTGCATCCGCTTCATGGACACCATCGTCTTGACGGTAAGGGGCAGGAACAAGACTCGTATTATGACCGTGATTACGATTATAGATATGCCGTAATTGTGGAAGTAGAGGTTTAACCAACCGTAATTGAGAGTTTCGCTGAGGTTGTATCCTACGGGCTTAAGAAGATCGTATTCGAGGGGGCCAAGGTATACTTCCCAATTTCTCGTTGAAGTTTGGCCTGTGGGGATTGTATCGGGCGGATAACTAAAAACCGCACGCATCACCCCTTCCCTGTCGGTAGGGGAAAGCCTCAAGATTGTCTCGGCTCCGGTCTCGGGCAGAAAAGTAGACATAAAATATTTCTCAGAATATCCAAACCAAGAAATCTCGCCCCTGTACTCATCGGTTGTATCGGGGATGCCGCTTATTCTCTCGACGTCCTGAGAGACCATAGTTATAAAAGTTCTGCTATTCTCTCCCCTTCCCATAGACTCTATATTGCCGTACCAGAGGATGTCCAATCTTTCCTGAAGAGCAGAGGGGCCTGAGTTTGTGACTTCGAATTTTTGTTTAACCAAGTAGCTTGAAGCATCTAACTCATATATCTTTTTAACGCGTATACCTTCGGGCGAATCCCAGTAGAATATAATTTCCTTTGTGCCCTCTGTCAGACTTACGTTCTTATCTCCCTCTATCGTAAAAGGAATTAATTCAGGAATGGTAAAACCGTTAAGTTTTAAGAGCGTACTGAACCCGGGGGGGCTGTCCATAAAGAGGTTTACTAATTCACCGTTACCGTTTGTGCTTAGCTTATAGTCTTTGAGCTCCCAGCTTAATATCCTTGCCCCCGAAGTATCTACCGTTCCCCTGTAAAGTGGGGTATCTAAGGTGACAAGCTCGCCTTGCTGAGTGTCCTGTATATCGTTTTCTATATATGAAGCGTCTTCAAAATTCTGTGTCTTAGCTGGGAGAGTTCCTTGAGAAGTATCAGAAACGCTGCCCGTTTTCTCCTGAGCGTTTTGCACTTCCTTGACCGTCTCATTGGGAGGGGTGCTAAAGAAATAGGTATAGCCTACAATTATGGCGAGTGATAATACCAAGAATAGAATGTAGTTTAATTTGTTGTCAGACATCCCCTCAACCTTTACCGTAAAGGATCATAACCACCGGCGCATAGCGGGTGACACTTCGCTATCCTTTTCAGAGTAAGCCATAGGCCTCTAAGAAACCCGTATTTCTGAAATGCTTCTAGAGCATACTCCGAACAACTAGGATAGAACCTGCAGGAAGACGGCAAAATAGGGGATATAAGATATTTGTAAGCTTTTATAAATACGGTAGCTAGATAAACCGGGAAACTTGTCATCATGACAAAATTGACCTTATGTTTTCTTCTATCTCTCGTTTAGCTTGAGAGTAATTTAGCGACTCACTACCTCTATTCGCTATAAATACAATATCTAGTGATCCGAAAAGGGATTTATTGTTCCTGAATACTTCACGAAACACCCTCTTAAACCGATTCCGACCGACTGCACTAGGCACTTTCTTCTTGCCGGCTATAAGCCCGACTCTGGAATAACCAAGCGAGTTTGGAACGTAGAGAATATCAAAATGCTCGCCCCTGAGTCTCTCACTCTTCCCAAAAATGTCCTCGTATTGAGAGGTTCTTCTGATTTTTAATTCTTTCGGGAAGGATAAATCCAATCCAAAGCTCATTTCTTCCAGCGCTGAACAGTAAGACTGTGCCTGCCCTTTGCTATCCGCCTCTTAAGAGTGCGCCTTCCGTTTTTCGTGCTCATTCTTTCCCGAAAACCGTGCACTCTCAATCTTTTTATTACATGTGGTTGATATGTTCTTTTCATAATGCGAGCTAAAAAACTAACACGAAAAGATTTATTGGTCAAGAAGAATAATGTGGAGATTTGTGTGCTCCATTGAATTAGACAATGACGGGCTCAGAGGAACCCTGTATATAAAATTTAGAAGAGGCGAGAGTAACGGGACGAGTAAGGGAGCCTCGTGCAGCTAAAGACTCTGGCAGCCAAAACAGTTTTTTGTTAGCAACTGCGTTGAAATGGTGCGAGGGTGTGGCGCAATATGCAAACAAAATATAAATAGCACCGCTTAGCATTTGCGAAGGCAGGTGTTGACAACATCAGTTCGAGCCTTATAGTATTATCCAAAGAAAAAAACGCAG
>QIHJ01000102.1 GCA_003229065.1 Candidatus Dadabacteria bacterium | reverse complement strand
AGAAACTCCTTTTTAAGCTCGGCGACATATTTATCCGCCTGCCTTGTGGGCTCGGGCACCCTGTATCCGCGGGAGCACTCAATTACAACCTCTAGCGCAGCGGGCAGATCGATCTTATGCCCCGGGGAAACAAAAACCGGTTTTGTATTCTTTTTGGTTCGCAGAACTGCGCCTATAGTCTCGCCGTTCTTTGAAACTAACGGAGAGGATCTGCCGGCAAGCAAACCCGGCTCCTCAAAGGCGCCGTAGAGCTTCTTTTTGGCAACCCCTATTGTCGGGATGTCCAATAATACGCCCACATGACATGCAATACCGAAGCCTCTCGGGTGCGCAGTCCCCTGCCCGTCAAGTATCAATATATCCGGTTTCACCTCGAGCTTTCCGTAGGCCTCTATTATCGCAGGCCCTTCTCTAAAGGACAGCAGTCCCGGGATATAAGGGAATTTTTCCTCCACTACAGCCGATACTTTATCTACCACCTTGAGCTCAGGGAACGAGAATAATATAATCCCGCATACAAGCTTTTTTTGTTCTTTTATTATGGCGAGATCGGCTCCGGCAATGAGTTTTTGAGAGTGAAACCCCTTTTCGAGAATCACCTTGTCTTTAAGCGCCCGCTGTATGGAAAAAGCCTCTTTTACAGACCTGGGAACATAATTGCTTATGTCGGGCAGTCGCTCTATGTCAATGGAATCCATAGAGCTCTCTTACTGCCTTTTTAAATTGAGGAGCGTAAATAAGCTCGAGCATCCTGATTCTCTTACTCTCAGCCGCCACCTCTTGTGGAACGGGCTTTTTATTCGCCATATGCTATGAAGTATACCTCACTATCGATGATGAATTCGGGGAAATTTCAAGGAGTTTGTGCTAGTAAACGGGATAATGCAGATGCCCTTAGATTTGTCCATACATCTAAAATTCGGTAGAATCAGGGGACTACGCAGACGGAAAGTACTATGAAACTGAAGATGGCCTTTGTGATGGACCCGGTAGGGACTATCGATATTGAAAAAGATACTACATTTGTTCTCATGCTCGAGGCTCAGGCTAGGGGACATGAGGTGTGGCACCTCGGGCTCCATAATCTTTTTGTGAGAGAATCCAGGGCTATGTGTAAAGCCACTGAACTTAGCTTAAAAAGGGATACCGACTATTACAAATTGGGTAAGACCGAAGTAAGAGAGCTCGAGAGCTTCGATGCAGTCTGGATGCGGAAAGACCCCCCTGTAAACAACGACTTTCTGTACGCCACCTACATTCTGAGCCTCATAGACGGGAGTAAAACAAAGGTTATAAACAATCCTACCGGCATAAGAGAGTCAAACGAGAAAATGTACGCTCTCTTTTTCCCCGAATGGATACCCGAGTCGGTTGTTACAAAAGACATTTCAGTGCTGCAGGAGTTTTTGGACAGCGCAGGTGGAGAGATGGTAGTAAAACCGCTTGACGGGCATGGGGGCGAGGGAATTTTCTTCGTCAAACAAGGGGACAAAAACGAGAATGTAATACTGGAGTCGATCACAAAGTTCGGCACAGAGTACGTTATGGCTCAGAAGTTCATAGAGAAGGTGTACGAGGGGGATAAGAGAATTATTCTACTAAACGGAGAGCCGCTCGGGGCAGTGCTCAGGGTACCCAAATCAGGAGGAGAGTTCCGCTGCAACTTCCACTCGGGCGGAAGCCCGGCAAAATCGGCGCTTACGGAAAGGGATCTTCAGATATGCGCCGCTATCGCTCCCAGACTGAGACAGGACGGGCTCTATTTTGTCGGTATAGACGTGATCGGCGGTTATGTGACGGAGATAAATACCACAAGCCCTACAGGTGTACAGGAGATCAATACCCTGAACGGCACTAAGATCGAAACCCAGGTTATAGAGTTCGTCGAGCTGCTCTGTTCAGACGAATAACATAAGTTAATTAGGAGTCCGTGCTATTACTAGAAACATATTTACCTTTATAATCAACCTAAAAAATACAGGACAAAATCATGAAAATTTCAAAAGATGACGTTGTACACGTAGCAGAGCTTGCGAGGTTAGAATTTAACGAAGAAGAGCTTGATAAGTTTACCGA
>QIHJ01000311.1 GCA_003229065.1 Candidatus Dadabacteria bacterium | reverse complement strand
CTCGGCTACCCGCCTACGGGCACCCATGCCCACAGTATGGTTCAGGTCTTTATGGCTTTAGGGGACGGAGAGCTTGCGGCTTTCAGGGCATACGCAGAGCTCTATCCCGATGATTGCCTTCTTTTGGTGGACACCATAAACACTCTGGAAAGCGGAATGCCCAATGCCCTAACAGTGTTTCACGAGCTCAGGGCAAAAGGGCATGAGCCGATCGGCATAAGGCTTGATTCGGGCGACCTTGCTTTCTTGAGCATTCAGACTGCAAAAATGCTCGACGAGTCGGGTTTCTCCGATACCAAAATCGTCCTATCAAACCAGCTTGACGAGCTTGTGATCTGGCAGATTATAACTCAGATCGAAGAAGAGGCCCCGCGCTACGGACTCGATGCGGGCAAACTCATAGAACGCCTGGTGTACGGTGTGGGGACCAGACTCATTACGTCCGAAGGGTGCTCTGCTTTGGACGGAGTGTATAAGCTCGTTTCCCTCAGAGAGGGTAAAGACTGGGCTCCGGCTATTAAGCTGTCCGAGACTCCTCAGAAAACCCTAAATCCCGGGAACAAACAAGTTTTTCGCATCTACGATAAGAGGGGGCACGCAACTTCGGACCTCCTCACTGTGGATGAGCCCAGCCCCTCGGAATCTAAAGAGATCACTCTCCGGCACCCTATCGACCATACGAAGTACAGAGTGCTCACAGAGGATATGATAAGTTCTGTAGAGCCCCTTTTGGTGAAGGTTTTAGATGAGGGCAAGCTCGTATACGATTTCCCTTCAATAGATGAAATAAGAGAGATTCGATCCGCTGACATGGATCGTCTGGATTTAGGAGTAAAACGTATAATGAACCCCCATATATATCACGTCTCATTGTCTCAAAAACTCTGGGACTTGAAACAGAGCTTAATTCGATCGGTTAACGGAGAGGATTGAAGTACGTCTAGTAGTCACTCTTAGTAAAATTCCAATTGAAGCTTTAATTAATAGAGAGGACTCAGTTCTCGAGTAATTCTGTAAGACTTTTAATTTTAGCCTCAAGCGCTGTAATACTCTCTTCTAACTTATCAAATTTATTCTTAGATACCTGAGATTCCTCATTCTCATAAATTTTCAGCTCAAGAATATCGGGTCTCGAAAAATGCCCGGTAGAGTCAATCGCAGCCTTAGCTCTTAGTATCAAATTTGTGTCTATTTCCGCGTATACGATGTCCTCATGGTCGTATACAGGTCCCGCTATATACTCCCCTCTCGGGCTTATAATGCCGCTTCCTCCCGGAAAATCCCAGAGGGTATTGTTTTTAAGCGGGAAACTGTCGGGGATCATGCTTTCATTTATATAGCCTGAAGATACGATCACGAACACCTGCCCTTCAAACGCATACTGCTTGCTTGCAAAGTCCATTGTGGGCTTTACGAATCCGTGCCCCGCCCACAGGCCTGCGTGTATCTGCTCGCCCTTTGTGTACATCGCGTACTTTGCAAGAGTAAGGTGGTGCTCATAACAGAAAAACCCGCCCAGGTTGCCTATATCGGTATCGAACACCTTGAGATCCTCTGCGCCCCCGTTTGCCCAAATGCACTTCTCACTGTCTATAGACATGAGCTTTCTGTGTTTCCCGAGAATCTCTCCGCTCTTGTCTATGTATAGTATCGTGTTATATAAAGTCCCGCCCTCTTTTTCATTGACCCCGATTACGACATAGGCTCCCGCTTTCTTCGCTGCTTCCGCGAGCTTGTCTGTGTCCTCCCCCGGTATCTCAAGAGAGTTCGCGTGAAGCTCCGTATATGCGTCGATTATGAGCTTTCTTCCTTCGATGGTTCCAAGGTCTTTTGGCCAGTAGGGGTATCCGGGCACAGTGGATTCGGGGAACACTATCAGGCTCGCTCCCTCTGCCGAGGCTTCTTCAATCAGGCTCGTTACTTTCCCAATTGTCTCGTCTTTATTTAGAAAGACAGGCGCCGTCTGCACAGCGGCTGCTATATATTTTGTATCCCCGTTATTCATATAATCTTCTCCCAATGACTATAAGTTGCCGGCGCTTTGCAATACCCCCATTATCCCACGAACATGAGCTCCATGTCAACGGC
>QIHJ01000407.1 GCA_003229065.1 Candidatus Dadabacteria bacterium | reverse complement strand
TCTGGTTCTCCGTGTGCTTTTTTGGGTCTCGTCCCTAAAATTGTCTTTAAACGATACGAGATAAATTATGATTGTTAACAGTATGAAAGCAGCCAAAAACAGTGTGAATACAGAATAATTAAAAAAAGGGTGCCTATACTTGAAAACAGCCCCGAAGACGAAATAAAAAGCCGCCGCCAGGAGTACGGAAACCAATATAAAGTATAGAGCTTTATACACATAAGACCCTTTAGCCGCCATAGCTTAAGAATAATGCATAAAACTCTCTCCGCGATATAAATTTTAATCGACCCCGGCGCACTTCTAATTGATATTACCGAGTGCCTCTATTAATCAGTTTCGACCACTTGCTTTTTATAAAGCCGGCACTTATCTTTAGCTCGTCAAGCAAAAGCGCAGCAGACAGGCCCGAAGCATATGAGAAAACCCTTAATCGCAATCACTACAGACATAAAAGACGGGCATTTCGTTATAGAAGAGAAATACGCTCACGCGGTGATAAGAGCGGGCGGGATACCCGTACTAATACCCTCGGTCACCGGGAACCCGGAACTAGCAGTAGAGACTATGGATGCCGTGGACGGACTGCTGCTCCCGGGCTCGCGTGATATGGACCCCAAGTTTTACAGCGAAAAACCACACCCGAAGCTAAGACCTATGAGCATCGAGAGGACCGAGGCCGAGTTTAGGGTTTTAGAGCAGGCAATAGAGAATAAGAAACCAGTACTAGGTATATGCGGCGGTATGCAGCTGCTAAACGTATTTTACGGAGGCTCTCTATATCAGGACATTCTCTCGCTCTTGCCCGATGCCCTTGTGCACGAAAAAGGGTCGGTACATGAAATCGCGGTTACAGAGGGTACGGCGCTGTTTAAAATCACAGGCAGGGATAGCTTCCCGGTAAAGAGCTACCATCACCAGTCGGTGAATAAAGTAGGCGGCGACTTGCGCGTAAACGCCGCTACTTCAGACGGGATAGTAGAGGGGATCGAGTCAGAAAGGGCCCCTTTTATTTTGGGAGTGCAGTGGCACCCAGAGCTTGAAGAGACGGAAATATCAAAAGCAATTTTCAGCAAATTTATTGAAGAGTCTACGCAAGGGTGAGGGGACTAATGTCAATTCATTCTTTGGCTCTGTCTAAGCTCGACCAGAAGCTCGGCAATAGTACGGCGCGCATCAGGGGATGAGCCCGCTAGAAACCCGAGCACCGCGGCTGTAAGGCCCGACTCCAGAGGGTGCTCGTTAATAAATTCCGAAGCCATGCCCAGATCGTCCGTATTTAAAAACTCTTTATAGCTCGCTTTCTTTTTAGTGCTTTTTATACTTCCTGTAATAAGACCCGCTACCAATACTATTATTACTCCGAGCAATATCGCCCCTGAACCCGTGATGAGCGCTGCCAGGAATGGAGACAAAATAGAAGAAAAGTAGAGGTATGATGACCATAGCAAAAAGCCAAGTCCCATAACTGCGATAACGCACGCGACCAGAAATATGACAAGGAAGATAAGCAAACGACTAAGCACCGTCTTTACGGCGCCCGTTTCGGATTTAAATAGGAGTGAAAGAACCCTCATTATATTCATGGGGGTAACCCTTAACTGCGGTCAAATATTTTGCCCAGGACAAGCCCGACTATAAAAGCTATCAGGAGGCTGAGAAAAGGCTTTTCCTGAATCTGGCTCTCAACGCTTTCAACAGTCTTTTTACCCTTGGTGCGCGCTGCCTCAAGCTCGTACTTGAGCTCATCTATAAGCCTGTCTTTCGCAACCTCTGTCTCGCTCTTGCCCTTATCCAGCAGGGTCTGAGTAATCTGTGATAAATCAGCGCGAAGATTGGCCACGTTATCCTTCAGGCTCTCTATATCTTTGTCTAAGTTAGGCTGTGTCATTACCATCACCTTCCAGATTATAAATTTTTCCGACACTTATAATATAATGCATAGAGCAGCGTATGTAAATGAGAATTTCGTAAATTCTATAAAATCTAAAGGGGAATAAAGAGGGTGTTTAAAGCTAAGCTTTAAGAGGAGACAGGAAAGGATAAATAAGCTTCAAATACATTTTTGGAAACCCTTGATAGTCTTGTCCACAA
>QIHJ01000281.1 GCA_003229065.1 Candidatus Dadabacteria bacterium | reverse complement strand
ATAGCTATGGGCGAAGCAGGGCTCAATGAAAATATCTTCCCCCATACGAACCTAGGGCTTGCAACCTATGAGGAGCTTGCCTCCTTCAGGAAAACAAACCCCTCCATGGGTCTTATGCTAGAGAATATAAGCCCGAGACTTCTTCAAGAAGGGGAGGCGCACTACCGCTGTCCCGATAAAGTGCCCAAGCAGAGAATGAAGACTATGGAGCGGGCGGGGGAGCTCAGAATCCCCTGGACTTCGGGGATACTCGTAGGCATCGGTGAGACCTGGGAAGAGAGGATCGACTCATTCTTCGCCATTAAAGAGTTAAATGCTGAGTATGGTCATATACAGGAGATAATTGTCCAGAATTTCAGCCCTAAAGAGGGAATAATTATGGAGAATTACCCTCCACCCGAATTTACCGACATGCTAAAGCTCGTATCTATCTCCAGGCTTATATTCGGTGAGGATATGAATATACAGATACCGCCTAACTTAAATCCCGAGACTTATCCGCTGTTTATATACTCGGGAGTAAACGACTTGGGAGGCGTATCGCCCATTACCATTGATTACGTAAACCCCGAGGCCCCGTGGCCTGAGCTCCGGAAAATGGAAAAACTGGTCAGGGAAGCGGGATTTACGCTAAGAGAGAGGCTCCCGGTTTACCCTGAATTTATAAACGATGAGTTTATAGACCTGGGACTGCTGCCCAAAGTACGCGCGTTTGTGGATAGAGAGGGCTATATGCCTCTTCAGGAGAGTGAGAATGGCAGACATTAAAGAAGCTATAGATAGAATCGAAGAGAACAGACCCCTTGGTCTCGACGGGGTGCTGTCAAAGGTGAACGGCACGACCGGGCGTATTTTAGATAAAGCCCTCACAGGACAAGAGGTGAGTGTTAAGGACGGGGAGGATCTGTTTAGTATAGATGATCTCGATGAGCTATCGGCCCTCGCCATAACCGCAGACGAAATAAGAAAAGAAGACGTGGGCGACGTTATAACCTATGTAGTTAACAGGAATATTAACTTTACCAATATTTGCAACACTTACTGCGGATTCTGTAACTTCATGGCTCCCGAGGGCGATGAGAGGGCATACTTCCTAACGATGGACGAAATTGCCGATAAGACCAAAGAGGCTTGGGACATAGGGGCAACGGAGGTCTGCATGCAGGGTGGAATGCACCCGGACATTGACGGCCACTTCTACGTCGAGCTTATAAAAGCAGTAAAAAAAGCGGTGCCCGAGATGCATACGCATGCTTTTTCACCCTTTGAGATATATTACGGCGCACAGACTCTGGGCATAAGCGAGGAAGAGTTCATCGATATGCTCAAAGACGTAGGCCACAATACCTTTCCCGGCACAGCGGCCGAGATACTCGTAGAAGAGGTCAGAAAGATAATTGCCCCCCGTAAAATGCCTACGGAGGCCTGGATCAGAATCGTCAAAAAGGCCCATATGGCGGGCATGAATACTACATCTACAATTATGTACGGTCATGTGGACGAGCCTCACCACTGGGCCGAGCACATTGGGATATTAAGAGATATACAAAAAGAGACCGGAGGGTTCACGGAATTTGTGCCGCTTCGGTTTATCCCCTGGAACACGAGACTTTTCAAGCACTCAAAAGGTAAAGTTGCAGAAGGCCCGACAGACATAGACCAGCTAAAGATGTACGGAGTCTCAAGGTTGATGCTCCGTGGCTGGATAAATAATATCCAGGTCTCATGGGTAAAGCAGGGGCCTGAGTTTGCCCAGTTCTCGCTCACCGCGGGGGCAAACGATTTTGGCGGCACACTGATGGAAGAGCAGATTTCCCGCTCTGCCGGAGCAGGGTACGGGCAGTATTTCCCTCCCGAGGAGTTTCGTCGTCTCACAAGAGAGATCGGGAGAATCCCTGCTGAGCGCTCCACTACTTACGGAATTCGTCAGATGTTCGATGCGAACGGAGACGGCTGATAAGTTTCCAGTGGGTTAGGTAAAGGGGATAGCTACTCAATCTTATAGATGTAATATTTAACCGATTATTTCCCCATACAGGTCATAAATATCCGCGTCCGTGATTTTTATCCGGACTAGGCTGCCGTATTGAAGTT
>QIHJ01000182.1 GCA_003229065.1 Candidatus Dadabacteria bacterium | reverse complement strand
TACTCCTTATTTTATTCTACTGGTAGGACGGTCAAAATGAAACCCAAATTTCTTTTTGTATACAGGGATAAATTAAATAGGCGGCCTTTTCGCGGACCATCCGGAGTTCTTCTCGTAAGCGTGCGCAACCCGGAGCACTGTCTCTTCGTCAAAGGGTTTACCCAGTACCTGAATCCCTATAGGTAACCCGTTTGAGCTGAGACCCGAGGGTAGTGAAATACCCGGGAGCCCGGCGATATTACAGGGGATTGTGAGCACGTCCGACAAATACATCTTTATCGGGTCATCCGTTTTCTCGCCGATTTTAAACGCAGTTTCAGGACTGGTCGGCGCAACGATCGCGTCCACTTGCTCGAAAGCCCGGTCGAAATCCTGCTTTATAAGAGTCCTCACGCGAAGGGCTTTTAGGTAATATGCGTCGTAGTAACCAGCAGACAGGGCGTAAGTGCCGAGCATAATCCTTCTCTTCACCTCTTCCCCAAACCCCTCGGCTCTCGTTTTCTTATACATATCGATGAGGTTCTTTGCCCCCTCTGCCCTGTATCCGTACTTCACCCCGTCATACCTGGCAAGGTTGGAGCTTGCCTCAGAAGGGGCGATTATGTAATAAGTCAGCACCGCATACTCCGTATGGGGGAGCGAAATCTCAATAATCTCCGCTCCGAGGTCCCGGAGCACTTCTATAGCTTGTTTGGCCGATTCCTCCACATCCGGGTCCATGCCGTCTATGAAATACTCTTTGGGTATACCTACTTTTATTCCTTTTAAATCTTCCGTCAAGCTCCGGGTATAGTCAGGCACAGGGGAGTCTACGCAGGTTGAATCCCTTCTGTCGCTGCCCGAAATCGCGTTAAGTATTATAGCGCTGTCCTCTACTGTTTTCGTAAGAGGGCCCGCCTGGTCAAGAGAAGATGCAAACGCTATCATCCCGAAGCGGCTTACTCTGCCGTATGTGGGTTTCATCCCCACTACACCGCAGAAGGATGCGGGCTGTCTGATGGAGCCTCCGGTGTCTGTGCCGACCGAGCCCAAACATAAAGAAGCCGCTGTGGCCGCCGCTGAGCCGCCGCTCGAGCCTCCGGGCACCCTGAGGGTATCCCATGGGTTTTTAGTCGGGCCGAAGTACGAAGTCTCTGTAGACGAGCCCATTGCGAATTCGTCCATATTGTTTTTCCCAAGAATCACAGCACCCGCGTCAAGAAGCTTTTGGGTTACGGTTCCGTTGTAGGGAGGTATAAAGTTCTCGAGCATTTTCGACCCGCACGTGGCCGGGACGTCCTTCATAATGAATATGTCTTTAAGAGAAATCGGGACACCGTGAAGCGGGCCTTTGTAGTTCTCGTCTGTTATTTCCTTCTCTGCGCGCTCCGCGGATTTTAAAGCGCTATCCGCGAGCACGGTTATGTAAGTGTTTAAATTGCCGTCAGTATCTTCAATGCGCTCAAGCAATGATCTTGTTATTTCAACAGGGGAAATTTCTTTTCCTCTGATCAAATCACCTGCTTCTCTTATCGTCAAAAACGGCAGTTCCATTCAAAATTCTCCTTAGTCCTCTATCACTTTGGGTACGGAGAAAAAGTCGTCTTCTCTCTCTGGGGCGTTTTGTAGCGCTTCTTCGGGAGTGATCCACTCTTCCACCCGGTCTTCTCTGAGTGGGGTCGACATATCCAGTACATGAGAAGTAGGCTCTACTCCCGACGTGTCGAGCTCGCTAAGCTTTTCTATATACTCGAGTATATTCCCGAGCTGATCGGTAAACTTATCAAGCTCTTCTTCGTTAAATTCTAACCTCGCAAGCTCTGCTACGTGTACAACGTCATCTTTTGAAATTTTCATTTCGTGACTTTCTCCCAATTAAGCGCTCGCCTCTGTCTATTGGTTCTGCGTACATAGATTTTCAACGAACTCTATAACTTCGGTTTCGATCTTAGTGCCGTTCAGGGTATTAATCTCCTGCACACCTGTAGGGCTTGTGGTATTTATCTCCGTCACATAACCGCCGATCACGTCTATACCGACAAAGTAGAGCCCGTCCTGTCTCAGCCTGGGAGCGATAGCGGCGCATATCTCAAGATCCCTTTCCGTAAGCGCCGATTTT
>QIHJ01000325.1 GCA_003229065.1 Candidatus Dadabacteria bacterium | reverse complement strand
CATGCTTTTTTGGGAATATAGTATTTCTGCCCTGTTGAAATCCTCCGTATCGTTCAGGTGGGTTGCGCGCGCTCCCTGCAGCTGCGCCCTGTACGGTAAGTACCTCCTCGCTTACAAGCTCAACTACAACTTCCTCTGAAATTGCAGTGGAGCTGGGGTTTAAGGCATACATCAAAATCGAGATGGATATATATATGAGTGCAGTGAGGGTGAGCTCTTTAAGCGCTGCAATCACACTTATAGGTAGAAAAGAACTCTCGCATGATCCGGATAATCCCGATCTTGGCTTCGTCACATCTTTCCTCCTCTAAATAACTGCTAAGGAAGTATCATACCGATAATACTCTTATTTAAAAATAAGGTAGAACTAGTTTATATGATAATAGTGCTTAATTTAATACGGATTTTCATAGTAGGGCTGAATGTATAATAAAATACCGGTAAGCCGCTATGTATTAATGTTGGTTAATCACTATATGAAGATATTTTTTTGTGCAGTTGCACAATAAAGTCTGAAGGGGAAAAATCAAGAGTTTTCAGGCGGCAAGCCCTCTAATCACCTCGGGGAACAGAGCTGTCTGTTGATTTAACGCTCGCTTGTATTATAATGATAAGTCCGTTTTACGGGTCAAAGCTAACAAAAGCCAAGTAAGGAGAGCTAGGATATGAGTACCGCACATAAATTAAACAATGGTTCATTGGAAATAATATCGGCATCGAGAGAGCTTCAGATAAGGGACAATCTGGAGTCTGAATATTCCGATATATATACGCCTGAGGTAA
Organism: Candidatus Dadabacteria bacterium; assembly: GCA_003229065.1. GTDB lineage: Bacteria > Desulfobacterota_D > UBA1144 > Nemesobacterales > UBA2774 > UBA2774. The sequence continues at coordinate 1,322 of QIHJ01000325.1, read as the reverse complement.
TAGAGGCTTTAAAAGCGCTGTCGGTATTTAATAAGGACCAGAAAATGCTGATGGAAAAACGCTATTCCAGACGCTCGCAGAGGTTCCGTAACAAAGAGAAAATCAGGTTCCTCGATCCGAGCGACTTTATATCCAGGACAAACATTAAAGTGCAGGACGCAAGGGACGGAAAGTTCGTGGGCTCTCAGATTCCGCATGACCTTCAGAGGCAGTGGATACAGGGTACCGGGCCTGCGGCAAAGCCTAAAACTTCGATAGAAAAAAGCATTCGTAACGTAGCATACGCGCTCCTTTCAGGGGCAGACGGGTGGATGTTCGACGGTGAGGACGCGCTTGGACAGATAAGCTCCATGTCGCTCGATAACCAAAGAAACCTGAAGCTCGCTATCAGAAAAGACCCCATTTTCATGGATACCGCCGAGCAGGTGTCGCGTGAGATAAACAAGTGGGCAAAAGGTTTCTTCGGAAAAGAGATAATCACAGATTGGAGAAATCAGCTCGATTTTACGACAAAGATTTTCAGGACAAGGGGACTTCACCTTGACGACAGGCACATTAGAGACGAAAACGGGCTTGCGCTTTCGGCCTCCGTTGCAGATGTGGTGCTCTATGTCGTAAATAACTACAGAGAGCTTCAATCCCAGAATTCTTCAATAGTTCTTTACCTGCCTAAAATACAGACCGCTGAAGAGGCCGCGTTCTGGAACGAAATCCTAAACGCTATGGAGAACCACCTGGACCTTGCTCACGGCGACATAAAGGTCTATGTGCTGATAGAGCAGATAGAGGCGACTTTCCAGTTAATGGAGATAAGGGCGGCTCTCGGAAGACACTTCGCGGGTTACAACACAGGCCGCTGGGACTACATAAACAGCGTATCGGACGCAATGGCCTGGGACCCAACATTCATAAACCCGAACATCGAATCAATCACTATGACTTACGGCTATATGCGCAACTATGAAGACAGGGTGCGCAGAGCCGTAAATACACCCGGAATAAACGGCAACTACGCGCTCTGGCAGGGAGGTATGGAGCCCAATATTCCCGTGGGCTCAGAAGAGGGCGTAAAATCGGGTATGGAAAAAGCGCTTGCCGGAGCTATAAGGGAACAAAAAGAGGGCGCAAGTGGTAAATGGGTAGCGCACTGGAAGATGGTTCATATTATCAGACCCGTATGGGAAAAAGCGGGTGAGGACAATCAGCTTGGCAGAAAGTTTCCGCCTCTTACCTACACTGACGATGACGCAGACGGGCTTACACTGCTCGAGCCTGCGCCCCGGAGCGTTCGCGGAGCCAGGAACCTCATAAGTGTCGGGCTT
>QIHJ01000205.1 GCA_003229065.1 Candidatus Dadabacteria bacterium | reverse complement strand
CCGCGCTTGACAGAGCTGTTGGCCTATTGGGCGAAGCCAGCATACCGACTATGATATTCGCGCTCGGTTATAAGCTCTCTGAGGTAGCGCTCAGACATGTGAGCAGATCGTTCATATTCGGTGCTTTGAGAGTACTTTGCGGTGTCGCTCTCGGGATCGCCGTAGTCTGGATATTCAACCTTCACGGGATAGCCGCCAAAGTTGTCATTCTCCAGTCTGCTATGCCTCCCGCAATCTTTAGTTCTTGCTGAAAAGTACAATCAGGACTCACAAGCTGTCGCTTCGATTATCTTGGCAGGAACTATCATATCTATCTTTACAACCCCTGTAATTATCGCGCTTCTGTTAAACTGACATCCAGTCACTTAAGACACATGACGGAAATTAACGGTACTGAGAACAGTTTATATTCGGTATTGTAGATAAATCCGCTCCCGTCTGGCAGATAAGATACGCTTTCCTGCTGGGGTAGTGAGCGGAGCTCAATTATATTGAAATCGGTGCCTGCCTTCATATCTTTTATATCTTTTAATTCTGACTCTGAGAGATCATGGTTGAGCTCAACTGTATTTTCATAGGTCAATATCAAGAAACTCTTACCGTCGGGTGAAATATCCAAAGAAGTGGGTATCTGTCCGAATGCTGTGGATTCAGGGGTCAACGCAGGCAAATCAATTTCACCAACGTAGTCAAGCAAAACCGGGCTTTCCCCTGCATTTTTTCGCTTTTTATAATTCAATTTATAAAGCTTAGAAGGGTACGCCTCAATTTTATCGAGGTCTTCTTCCTTTGTTAGAATGTATATATCACCGTTAGGATGGACTGCCAAGCCCTCTGCGTTGTGCGCTCTATCGGGGTAAACGAGTTTTATAGTTTTAACCGGAGTAACTGAACTTCCGTAATTTTCACGCTCTTCTATTACTATAATCTCTACGTATTTTCTTCTCTCCCGATTGTCACCGATGTCAGCGATGAACAAGCATGTATTGCCGGAATTGCATAGACCAAGGCTTAAGTCCTCGAAGTCAGACCTGTTATTATTAAACCCCTCGATCTTTATCTTTCTTATTTTACTCCCCGACATGTCGGTCATGTAAAAATAGGGCCCACCCCCGGAGTCGTTTACATGATATAGCCTTCCGGGATATTTAGAAGAAACTGCTATACCGCTCGCTTCATTTATAAAAGAATGGTCCAGTTGACCCGTAATTTTCCCCCCATCCCACTTCGGGCACAAACCACCGTAGCTCGGGTTCAACGGAAAGAGAACCGCAAAAATAACGGCTGAGATACATAAGAGATGCTTCATCGATATAGATAGATTAAATCTTGCGATTTCAAAGCTAGTAAACATGTTATACTCTGATACAATTTTACCTAGAATAAGATTCAGGCAAAATATTTCTTATCAGAGTCGCGATAAAAAGACATTATACAGCTCTTATGTCCACTGAAAAAATACTTGGGAATCAAGCACCTATACAAGGCGAGCTTACACCGCCGGGGGATAAGTCCATCTCACACCGCTCGGTTATTATAGGCTCATTAGCAAATGGAACCACGCTCGTTAGCGGCTTTCTTGACTGCGACGACACAAACTCCACTTTAGGTGCGATGAAGCTTCTCGGTGTGCCTATAGAAGCACTGGGTACGAATGTAGAAATAAAGGGATCGGGTCTTAGAGGATTGAGCAAACCCGGGGAGGTAATTGATGCGGGTAATTCAGGAACCACAGCCAGGCTTCTTATGGGGTTACTCAGCGCACAGGACTTTATATCTGAAATCACAGGGGATAAATATCTCCAGGCAAGACCCATGAGGAGGGTTGTAGATCCGCTCAGGCTGATGGGAGCCGATATTACGGGTATTGAGGACGGAAACAAGCTTCCAATCACAATAAACGGCGGGAATCTATCTGGTATTTCGTATGAACCCCCGGTTGCAAGCGCTCAGGTGAAATCCGCTGTGCTCCTGGCTGGGCTGTACGCAAAAGGGTTAACGGAAGTTAAAGAAAGTAAAGCCACAAGAGATCATACGGAAAGGATGCTCTCATATTTCGGTGCAGACGTTCAGACAGATGGAAATACGATACGTATAGAAAAACAGGATGATTTTAATGCTACAGAGCTCCTTGTGCCTGCGGATATTTCGTCCGCTGCGTTTTTTATAGTTGCAGCCCTCTTAAACCCGGGCTCCGAAGTGCTTATAAAGAATGTCGGGATCAACCACTTACGCACAGGAATAATCGACATTCTTAAGCAAATGGGCGGAAATATAGAGATATCGAATTACTCCGATGCAGGGTGTGAGCCCATTGCCGATATCCTCGTAAGATCAAGTGATCTAAAAGCTCTT
>QIHJ01000299.1 GCA_003229065.1 Candidatus Dadabacteria bacterium | reverse complement strand
CGAGGTCAAAGTCCAGATGACTCTCGGAGCTCCGCATGAGCAAGAAGAACCGCATCACGTCGGGGCCGACGTCCTTTACAACGTCGCGCATTGTTACATAGCTGCCGGAGCGCTTCGACATGGCTACTTCCTTACCGTCTCTCATGAGCCTTACAAATTGAATCAGCACTATCTTTAATCGGGATTCATCGAGTCCGAGCGCTCTCAAAGCCGCTTTGAGCCTGGCGATATGGCCGTGGTGGTCGGCCCCCCAGACATTTATCAGATTATCGAACCCTCTTTCTAATTTATGGTAATGGTAAGCAATGTCTGCGAGGAAGTACGTAGGCGATCCGTCTGATTTAACGAGCACCCAGTCTTGATTATCACCATACTCAGTGGCCTTAAACCAGAGGGCGCCGTCTTCTTCTTTAAGTGCGCCTTTTTCCTGGAGCAAATCCCGGGCCGCCTCTAACCTACTTCGCCCCTGAACACTCTCTTGAGAGGAATGAACATTCTCGCTCTCGCTGTACCACTCGTCAAATTTTATTCCTACGCTCTCTAAGTCACCTTCTAAATGGTTGAGAAGCCGCTTTTTGGCAAATTGTCTACAGTACAGAACCGCTTCCGCCTCTTTGTCCTCTCCTAAAAGAGAGTCTCCTTTATCGGAGTGAATTAGTGCTGCGATCTCCCCTATGTACTCACCTTTGTATCCGTCTTCGGGAATTTCCCTGTCCATACCCAAGGACTCCAGATACCTGGCATACACGGATTCCCCCAGCATCTCCATCTGGTGTCCGAGGTCATTTATATAGAATTCCCTTGTCACATCGAAACCCGAAGCTTGAAGTATATTCGAGAGCGCATCTCCGACAACAGCGTTTCTGGCATGCCCTATGTGCAGATATCCCGTAGGGTTCGCGCTTACGAACTCAACCAGTATGTTCTTTCCCCTTTTGGTAGAAGCGTTCCCGTATACTTGTCCAGCCTGCTCAATCTCCCTGAGCTTATTAACTATGGCTTCTTCTCTGACGAAGAAATTAATAAAGCCCGCACCCGCAATCTCTACTTTTTTAAACAGCGCCTCCTGCTCTTGCGGGAGGTTTTCTATGATTAGCTCGGCCAGCTTACGCGGGTTTTGCCCGGTCTTCTTGGCCAGTACCATTGCAGTATTGATGGAAAAATCGCCGAACTCCTTTCTTTTGGGGATTCCTACTTCAACCTCGATGGGAAAATCGGAAACGCTAATAGAATTAGCAATGCTTTCAACTGATTTGAGAACTACTTTTTGAATATCCTCTTTCATTTGATTAGTGAAAAAGTAGACCACATATTCGGACAGGTTACAAGACAGCCGGAGTCCGGTCTTACACAACAGTTTAGAAATCCGGAAGGGATTCTATTGGCGAGAGATGGGACACATCGTTCAGCACCTCTATTTCAATTCCGTCCTTCCGGCAGACAATTAGGTTTTTGCAAGCAGCCTGGAGATTGAAATTACGAAATCCTTTGAGACCAACCCCTGTGAACTTGCAAAGAAGGGTGGTAATGGTGAGGTTGTGGCTCACCGTTACTACGGTTTCTCCGGGGTGCCGCTCGAGAATTTTATTGAACACCCTGAGCGCCCTTTCCTGAAGCTCTGTGAGTGACTCGCCCTTTGGAAGCTTTAAGGTTTCGGGACTCTCGCGCCACTCCCTCAGCACATGATCGTACCTCTCGCGTATTTCGGCAAATTTCAGTCCCTCCAGCTCCCCCTGGTCCATCTCCCTTAAGTCTCTTTCTATATTGACAGTGAGTTTATGATGAGACGCTATCTCGCGCGCGGTCTCAAGTGCTCTCTTCAGATCGCTTGAATAAACCGCCGCGATTCTTTCATCTTTAAGGGAGCTTGCAAGCTCCCTGATCTGCTTTTTGCCGTTAAGGTTCAAATCAATATCCGCCACGCCCTGACACCTGCCTGTGCGGTTCCATTCCGTCTCTCCGTGTCTTATGAGTATAAGATTCATATAGCCCTATCCATTAGTCTAAACACGCCTCTGTGCTCTATTTATTCCTGCGGGCATCGCTGTGAAACGCTCGCCTCTGTCCCTTGATTTTATTCCTGCGGGCATCGCTGTGAAACGCTCGCCTCTGTCCCCTGAT
>QIHJ01000151.1 GCA_003229065.1 Candidatus Dadabacteria bacterium | reverse complement strand
GTTCAACCGCAAAAGGGCCTCCCGGTTCGCACTCGTAAACGCTATATTGGTTTTATCTCTTTTATTGGTGCTGCCTTTTTTCGGGACGTTCTGGAGGGATATATTTCATCCCCTGATGTTTAATAACGTGCTATGGATGAATAATCAGTACGATCTTTCTTTTTATATTATGCCGAGACAGTTCTTTAAATACACGGTGGGATTACTCACGGTGCTCTGTTTTTTAATCAATGCAGCTATTTGGCTTGGGCTTAGAAAAAGGGGTTGAGCGTTTCTGAAGAGAAACTATCCGCCTACACCGAAGCCGCCGAACCCTATAAGATCATCGAATTCACAGCCCTGCTCATCCGTGCAGGCCTGAAATTCGTCCTGGTTACTGTGGTCGGCCTCCATGCCGTAGCGGTGTCCGAGCTCGTGTCTCCATAGAGCGAACTCTCCGCACCCCGCAAAGCCGCCGACGGAAATGACTATTATGTCATTACCGAAGAAGTAGATACCGGCGCATACGTCCAGGCCCACAGCCTCGCACTCGAATGTTCTGGGCACTACGAAGACCCTGAGATCGGAAAGCGGCCCGATCGTATCGCCGTCTGAAAGCATAACGTCCTGGAATCCCAGAGCGGAGCCTTCTGCGAACTGACAGTCCAAAAACCCCGTCGCTCTATTATCGAGCAGGTCCATGATCGCATTGTCGCCCATACCCACATCGTTTCTGACGGCAACCTGCATACCGTAAACAGGGGTGGTGAGATTATAGTCCTGAGCCTCGGCTATTTCCTGGTCTATTAATGGATCGGTACCGCCGCCCGAGCCGCCGTCGAATAAATCCCTGGTTTCATCACAGGAAAGAGTTATTATAGAAACTGTCATTATTGCAAAGATAAGAAGGTATTTCATCCCTTGAGCGCTCCTTCAAACTGTGTATATAATAATGATAACCGATAGATTTCCATTAGCTATTTGAATTAGTATCGCTAACTAAAAAAGTAGGGATAAGGAGGATGACGATATGAAAGCCCGGAATAAGAGATTGATCGTGGTTTTTTTATTTGCGTTAATAATGTCAGCCGGGTGCCAGGCTCAGGACAAGGGCCCCGCAAATCCCGAGGGTTGCATAAACAGCGGTTTTAAATTCAGCGGAAAGGAATTAATCTTAAACAACGGGAGTGGAGACGCGCTCAATTTATTTCTCTTCCACAACACTGCGGAAGAAACCGTATACATAAATCACGAGCCGAAGGACCCGGGCGCAAGCGCGGGATGGTCAACGGAGCTCGGCGCAGGAAATTGGACGGCCATTTCAATGAGCACCCCGGATTTCGCATTCACCTGCGGGAAAATGGTTCCGGGCAGATTTGAAGAGTTTACATGCAGCGACGCGCTTAAAGTGTGCAAGTTTTCAAATCCTGCTTTTAATGAGAAAAGTAGCGGAAGCTATTGGGTATCCGAAAACAAGCCGCTTGATGCTACATTGGAGACTATTAAATCACGGGGGATAGAGTTAAAGAAATAAGATCTATTCTGCACGGCCCCGGTAAGACCAATTGAGGAGCTCTATGGGGTGCGCGGTTTTTATGCCTAAGCCGTATTTATCAATACCCTTCTTAATCTGAAGGAGACACCCGGGGTTGCCTGCGGCTAAATAATCCACGTCTTGCGTCATAAGGTTCTTTATTTTCCTTTGAAGGAGGTCCTGTGACATTTCGGGCTGTACCAGGTTGTATATACCGGCGCTCCCGCAGCACACGTCTGACTCGGGCATCTCAAAGAGCTCAAGACCGGGAATCTGCTCCATAACTTGTCTGGGCTGCGACTTTATCCTCTGGGCGTGTCCCAGGTGGCAAGCGTCCTGATATGTGACACGCACCTTTAACTCGTGCAATTTCCCCCTAAGACCTATATCGGAAAGAAACTCCATTATGTCTTTTGTCTTGTTCGAGATACCCTCTGCGCGCTCTGAAAACTCCGGATCACCCTTTAATATCTCTCCGTATTCTTTCATTGTAGAGCCGCACCCGGCTGAGTTTACTATGAGTGCGTCGACGTCTAAATTTTCAAACGTTTGGATTGTAGCCCTCGCAAACTCTCTACCCTCTGAGAGTCTTCCCGAATGAACGGACAGTGCGCC